>JAOPZP010000238.1 GCA_025964055.1 Conexibacter sp. | reverse complement strand
ACGCCCGAGAGCGCGGGCGGCGCCTCGGCGTCGACCAGCGCCAGGCGGGCGTGGAGGTTGGGCCATCCGAGCAGGCCGGGGTCCAGCGCCGCCGGGCGGCGGTCGCCGGGGATCAGCAGAGCGCAGCCGCCGTCCGCCGCGAGGTGGACGGCCAGCGAGGCCGCGGCGCGTACGGCGGCGTCGAGGTGCTCCTCGCTCGAGGCGCCGCGCGGGTCCAGGACGACGAGCGGGCGCGTGTCGCTGTCGGCGCGCAGCCGGCGCTCCAGCAGCTCGCCGCCCTTGGCCAGCGACGGCCAGAAGATCCGCGACGCGGCCGTGCCCGGGCGGTGCTGGCGCAGCCCGTCGAGCTCGATCTCGGCGGCCACCGACGAGCGCCGGCCGAGGCGCAGCGCGCCGCTGGACGCTCCCCCGCTCCCGGGCGCACGCACGGGCTCGATGCGCGGCAGGATGAGCACCTCGTCGGGCTCGGGGATCCCGCCGCGCACGACGCGCGTCATCAGGCCGAAGGGATCGCGCACGGCCACGCGCGGCGGCGCGAGCACCTTGCGCCCGCGGCGCGCGAAGCGCACGTCGATCCGCACGCGGGTCGAGCGCCGGCCGGTGGCCAGCGGCGCGGGCGCGGGCAGCAGCGGGTCGAGCACGCCGCCGGTGGGCAGCGGTCGCGGCGAGGTGACGTGCACGACGACGGGGACCGGTTCGTCCTCCATGGCTCGCGTGACGCCGACCGTGCGCGTCACGTGCACGCCGCGTGCGCCGGCCAGCACCCAGAGCGCGGCCCCGGCCGACAGCAGCAGCAGCGCCGCGCCCGGCACGTACAGCGGCTCGGCGTCCAGCAGCCCGGCGAACAGCACGAACACCACGCCGAGGGCGGCGGTGCGGAGGAGCGGACGGGCGGTCTCCTCCATGGTGATCCCTACAGCGCGGGCGTCGCCGCCAGCGCGTCGGCGACGATCTGCTCGCCGGTGGCGTCCTGCGCCTCGGGCGCGAGCACGAGCCGGTGCGGGAGCACGACGCCGGCCAGCGCCTGGACGTCGTCGGGCAGCGCGTGGTCGCGGCCCTGCAGCAGCGCGCGGGCCTTGGCGGCGCGCAGGAGCAGGAGCCCGGCGCGCGGGCTGGCGCCCAGGTCGGTGCGGGCGTCCTCGCGGGTGCGTTGCAGGAGCGCGACGACGTAGGCGCGGAGCCGGTCGGAGGCCAGCACGCGCATCGCGGTGTCGATCGCCTCGACGACGTCCGCCGCGGTGGCCACCGGCAGCATGCGCTCGACGCGATCGCCGGATTCGTGCGCGCGCAGCATGTCGACCTCGGCCGCCGGCGTCGGGTAGCCGAGCGACAGGCGGGCCATGAAGCGGTCGACCTGCGCCTCGGGCAGCGGGTAGGTGCCCTCGAACTCGACCGGGTTCTGGGTGGCGAGCACGACGAACGGCCGGGCCAGCTCGTGGGAGTGGACGTCGACGGTGACGCGCCGCTCCTGCATGCACTCCAGCAGGCCCGACTGCGTCTTGGGCGAGGCGCGGTTGATCTCGTCGACGAGCACCACGTTGGCGAACACCGGCCCGGGCCGGAACTCGAAGCGGTCCTCGCGCTGGTTGAAGACGTTGGTGCCGACGACGTCGGACGGCAGCAGGTCGGCCGTGCACTGCACGCGCGCGAAGCCGAGGTCGGTGACCTGGGCGATCGCGCGGGCCAGGGTGGTCTTGCCGACGCCCGGCAGATCCTCGATGAGCACGTGGCCCTCGGCGAGGATGCAGACCAGCAGGTGCTCGAGGACGTCGTCGCGCACCTCGACCGCGTCGTGGACGGCCTCGGCGATCCGGCGTGCGAGCAGACCGGCCCGGGCGATCTCGGAGCCGTCGAGGCGCTCCCCCGCGCTCATGACGCGGTGGTCGCGTCGGCGCGGAGGCGGTCGATCGAGCCGAGGATCGCGCGGGCGACCTCGGCCTTCGTCGTGCGGGGAACGTGCTCGTCGCCGCCGGCGGTGAGGATCGTCACCTCGTTCTCGGCGGCGTCGAACCCGACGCCGGGCACCGAGACGTCGTTGACCACCACGGCATCCAACCCCTTGCGGGTGAGCTTGTCGCGGCCGTACTCCAGCGCGCCGGCGCCGTGCTCGGCCGCGAAGCCGACCAGCGTCTGCTCGGGGCGGCGCCGGGCGGCCAGCCCGGAGAGCACGTCCGGCGTGGGTTCGAGCACGAGCGCCAGCTCGTCGCGCCCGCTCTTCTTGAGCTTGCCGTCCACGGCGGCGGCCGGCCGGAAGTCGGCGACCGCGGCGGCCATGACGAGGACGTCGGCGGCCGCAAACTCGGCGGCGCAGGCGTCGGCGAGCTGCGCGGCGGTCTCGACGTCGAGGTAGCGGACGCGCGGGTGGCGCGGCAGGCCGACGTTGGCGGCGATGACCGTCACCGCGGCGCCGAGCGCGGCGGCCTCCTCGGCCACGGCGTAGCCCATGCGCCCCGACGAGCGGTTGCCGACGTAGCGCACCGCGTCGATGGGCTCGCGCGTGCCGCCGGCGGTGATCAGCACCTTCAGGCCGTCCCAGGGCCGGGCGCCGGTGGGCACCACGGCCTCGAAGGCCGCGACCAGCTCGGCGGGCTCGGCCAGGCGACCGGTCCCCCACTCGTGCTTGGTGGCCAGCGCGCCCGTGCCGGGGTCGATGACCGTGACGCCGCGGTCGCGCAGCAGCGCGAGGTTGGCCTGCGTCGCGGGGTGCTCCCACATGTGGTGGTTCATCGCGGGCGCGACGAGCACCGGGCAGCTCGCGGCGAGCGCGGCGCTGGTGAGGAGGTTGTCGGCCAGCCCGTGGGCGAGCTTGGCGACGGTGTTCGCGGACGCCGGCGCGATCAGGTACGCGTCGGCGTTGCGGACGAGCTCCAGGTGGCTGGCCGGGTCGTGGCTCGGCGGCTCCTGGTCTCCGAACGCGCCCCGGGCGGGGTCGCGCTCGAACTCGTCGGTGAGGACCGGGGCGCCGGTCAGGGCCGCGAACGACGCGGCGCCGACGAAGCGCTGCGCCGTGGGCGTCTGGACGACGCGGACGGCGTGCCCGGCCTTGGTGGCGAGGCGCACGACCTCCAGCGCCTTGTAGGCGGCGATGCCCCCACTGACGCCGAGCAGGAGGCGCGCCACGCCGCCTCCTAGCGGTACTGGTACTTGATCTTGCCCGCGGCGACTTCCTCGAGCGCGATGGTGAGGTAGTTCTTGCTGATGGTGTCGACCATCGGCGGCGGGAACTCGTCGAACGTCCCCTCGCCCAAGTTGTGGTAGTACGAGTTGATCTGGCGCGCGCGCTTGGCGGCGACGAGGACCGACGCGTAGTTGGAGTCGACGTGGTCGAGCAGCTTGTCGATGCGGGGACTGATCACGGTCCCAGTGTACCCCGCACGATGCCGGCCAGCTCGTCGACCGCTTCGTCGAGCCGATCGTTGACCACCACGTGCTCGAACTCGCCGGCCGCCGCGAGCTCCTCCTCGGCCACCTTCAGCCGCCGCTCGACCTGCTCGGGGTCGTCGTGGCCGCGCCCGATCAGCCGCTGGCGCAGCGCGTCGTCGTCGGGCGGGCGGATGAAGATCTGGACGGCGTCGGGGAGCGTCTCGCGCACCTGGCGCGCGCCCTGGACCTCGATCTCCAGGACGACCGGCCGGCCGCCGGAGGTGTGGCGGTCGAGCTCTTCGCGCAGCGTGCCGTAGCGCCGGCCGGAGTACTCCGCCCACTCGACGAAGTCGCCGTCGGCGACGTGGCGGGCGAACTCCTCGTCGGAGATGAAGTGGTAGTGCTCGCCCTGCGTCTCCCCCGGCCGCGCCTGGCGCGTCGTGGCCGAGACGCTCAGCGCCAGCTCCGGGATCCGCTCGCGCAGCAGGCGGATGAGCGTGCCCTTGCCGACCCCGGAAGGGCCGGTGATGACGAAGACCCCGGGCACGTCGGGCGGTGTGGGTCGGCTACTTGCGGAGCATGCCGACGAGCTCGGCACGCTGACGGTCCGAGAGGCCGCCGATGGTCTTGGACGGCGAGATCCGGCAGGTCTGCAGGATCTTGTTGGCCTTGACGCGCCCATACTTGGGAACCGCCAGGAGCATGTCGAAGACCTTGGCGGTCTCGAGGAACTCGGGGGGCTCGAGGAGCAGCTGGTGGATCGACACTCGACCGGCCTTCAGGTCACGCTTGAGCTGCGCGCGACGGGTGCGGATGACGTTGGCCTTCTGGAGGGCGTCCATCCGCTGATTGAGGCTGCGTTCGGGTGCCGCCGTGTGCTTGGTGGGCGAGTTTGCGGCCGGCGACATCGGGGCGCCGATACTACACATCGAGAGGCCGCCAGCAAGGCGCGCCGGGCCAATTCGGCTGGACCTCCACCTGAGGTAGACCCTTCTTCACCCTGGTTGACGGTGGCGCCCGGAATTGCAGGCACTTTGCGGGCGGTGCGAGAGCCTCCGGGAACAGGTGTGGCAGAGGTCTGACCGAGCGTCCCTCGGTGTTTGCGGCCTTCCTGGCCGGCGCGTGTGCAATGCGTCCATAGACACGCGGCGGAGCATGGACGTCTTCGCGCAAACCGCGCGGTCAGTCTGCTGCCGGCTCCTGCCGGACCGATGGGCTCGAACCCGACTCGCGCGCGAGCTTCGCGAGCCCGCGGTGCATCCGCGCCGGCCACAGCGGGCCGTTGTAAACGAACGCGGTGTAGGCCTGCACGAGCGTCGCGCCGGCCTCCAGTCGCGCCCACGCGTCCTCCGCGGTCTCCACCCCGCCGACCGAGACGAGCACCATGCCCTCCC
>JAOPZP010000234.1 GCA_025964055.1 Conexibacter sp. | reverse complement strand
GGCTGGGCGCGCGTGCCGCCACCGGCGGCGCCGCCACCGGCGTCGCCCCCCGCGCCTGCGCCCGCGAGAACCGCAACCCCTCGTCGGACCGATCCCTCGCCGGCGGCACCACGGCGGTCGCCAGCGTCGGGTCGCCGCCACCGGACGCCAGAACCGCCTCGAGCTCGTCGACGAAGGCGCTCGCCGTGGACGGCCGCGCCGCCGGGTCCTGCGCCAGACCGTGCTTCAGCGCGGACGCCGCCGCGACGCACGGACCGGTCGGGGTCGGCGGCTCGCCGTCCAGCCGCGCCCGCGCCTGCGCCATCGGCGTCTCGCCCTCGAAGGGCTTGCGCCCGCACAGCAGCTCATACGCCACGACCGCCAGCGAGTAGCGATCCGACGCCGGCGTCGCCGGCAGGCCGCGCGCCTGCTCGGGCGACAGGTAGGCCGCGGTCCCCAGCACCTGTCCGGCCGCGGTCATCTGGGTCTCGCCGGCGATCGAGGCGATCCCGAAGTCGCCGACCGCCAGGCGCCCGTGCTCGTCGAGCAGCAGGTTGCCGGGCTTGACGTCGCGATGGACGATGTCGGCCGCGTGGGCGGCATCGAGCGCGGACGCCGTCTGGCGCAGCCAGCGCAGCGCGGTGGCGACCGGCACGGGCCCGTCGTCGCGCTTCAGGCGGTCCGACACCGTCCCGCCCGCGAAGTGCTCCATGACGATGAAGGCCTGGTCCTCGTGATCGCCGATGTCGAAGATCGTGACCACGTTGGGGTGGTCGGACACGCGGGCCGCAGCGCGCGCCTCGCGGGTGAACCGCCGGCGCGCGGACGGGTCCGCCGCGTAGCCCGGCGCGAGCGTCTTGACGGCCACCAGGCGCTCCAGCAGCGCGTCCTGCGCCGCCCAGACCGTGGCCATGCCGCCGTTGGCGATGTGGCGGACCACGCGGTAGCGGGGAGGCAGGGCGATCTGCTGGTGCACGGCGGACATCGTCAGGCGATTACCCTAGCCATCAGGGGGCTACACAGAACCCCGGAGCCCTACGCGGCGGCGCAAACCAACCCGTCCGGGCGTCGCACCGCCTCCCGATCGACAGCCCGCTACACTCCCCGGCCGAATGTCGAAGGTATGCCACAGCTGCGGGAAGGGCCCCGCTTTCGGTCAGAGTCGCAGCCACTCGATGCGCGCTACCAAGCGTCGCTTCGATCCGAACCTCCAGAAGGTCCGGATCTTCGTTGGCGCGGCGCCCCGGCGCGTGTACGTGTGCACGCGCTGCCTCAAGGCCGGCAAGGTCACCAAGGCCGTCTAGCCGGACGGGTCTGGCGGCCTGCGTCGCCACGCCTCGCCGACTGACGGACGCGGTACGGTCGCCCGGTGTCTGATCCGAGTCTCGTTCGCTTCCGCGTCGCGGTTCACGGCGCCCTCGCGCACCTCGAGTCGCGACGCCAGGAGATCAACGACCTCAACGTCTTCCCGGTCGCCGACGGCGACACGGGCGACAACATGGCGCTCACGCTCAAGGCCGTCGTCGCCGAGCTCGACCGCCTGGCGGCCGACGACGACCGCTCGATCGACGAGATCGGGCGCGACGAGATCGTCGAGACCGTCGCCCGCGCCGCCCTGCTGGGCGCCCGCGGCAACAGCGGCGTCATCCTCTCCCAGCTGATTCGCGGCGCCGCCGAGGAGCTCGTCTCCCGGCCGGGCGAGCTGGTCGACCCCGTGCTCGTCGGCGCGGCCTTCGCCCGCGCGGCGCAGCGCGCCTACGCGTCGGTCCGCGAGCCGGCCGAGGGCACGATCCTCACCGTCATGCGCGACATGGCCACCTCGATCGCCAGCGACCTCGCGCACCTCCCCGAGGACGAGCGCCGCCTGGGCGCCGACGCCGACCCGGTCCGGCAGAACGAGCTGATCGCCGACGCGCTGGAGCGCGCG
The DNA here is from genome assembly GCA_025964055.1 of Conexibacter sp. Classification (GTDB taxonomy): domain Bacteria; phylum Actinomycetota; class Thermoleophilia; order Solirubrobacterales; family Solirubrobacteraceae; genus Baekduia. The sequence goes on along the minus strand of JAOPZP010000234.1, from coordinate 4,792 downwards.
ATCGTCGCCGGCGAGGCCTCGGTCCAGCGCGGTCCCGACCTGCTGCCGGTCCTGCGCGAGGCCGGCGTCGTCGATGCCGGCGGCTACGGCGTGACGATCGTCCTGGCCGGCGTCGTCGCCGCGCTGCGCGGCACCGAGGCACCCGAGCTCGAGCACTACGCGCCCGCGCGGATCACCCATCCCGAGCACGCGAGCGAGACCTATCGCTACTGCACCAACTTCGCGGTCACCGGCAAGGACCTCGAGGCCGGGACGTTCGTGCCGCGGCTGGAGGCGATCGGCGACTCGGTGCTGGTCGTCGGCGACCACGCCACCCTCAAGGTCCACGTCCACACCGACGAGCCCGAGCAGGCCACGCTCGTCTTCGCCGACGCCGGCGCGGTCTCGCACCTCGACGTCGCCGACATGCACGCCCAGGTCCTCGAGCGCGAGGAGCGCCTGGCGCACGTCGGCGCGACCAACGGCCACGGATCGGCCACCGGTGGCGGCCCCGGCCGTGCCGCCACCGTCGCCCCCGTCCCGCAGCAGGCCTGCGGCGCGCTGGCCGTCGTCACCGGCGCCGGCCTGGTCGACCTCTTCGAGAGCATGGGCGCCCACGTCCTCGACGGCGGCCCGACGCTCAACCCGTCGACGATGGAGATCCTCGCGGGGATCCACGACATCCCCGCCGAGGAGGTCGTCGTGCTGCCCAACAGCCCCAACGTCTTCATGGCCGCCGAGCGCGCGGCCGAGCTGTCGGACAAGGTCGTCCACGTCGTCGGCGCGCGCTCCCAGCAGGCCGGCCTCGCGGCCGCCGTCGCGCTGAACGCCGACCGCGGCGCCGCCGAGAACGCCGCCGCGATGGCCGAGGCGCTGGCCGCCATCCGCACCGCCGGCGTCGCGGAGGCCGCGCGCGACGACCTCGAGGGACGCTTCGCCGTCGGCGACGCCGTCGGCTACGTCGGCGAGGACCTCGTCGCCTGGGGCACGCCCACCGCCACCCTGACCGCGGTCCTCGCGCAGCTGGCCGCCGACGCCGAGCTGATCACCTGCATCGAGGGCGACGGCGCCCCGCTGGACGCCGACGCGGTCGCCGCGCTGGCGCCCGCGGGCGTCGAGCTCGAGCTCGAGGACGGCGGGCAGCCGTCCTGGTGGTGGCTGCTCTCGGCCGAGTAGGTCCGGGTGCCGCTCACGTCCAAGCTGATTCCGCCGATCGCCTTCGCCGAGGCGCGCGAGCTCACGGCGCAGGAGCTGGCCGCCGCGCCCGTGCGCACGCCGCGCCCCTCGCGCCTGGAGGAGCCGCTGAAGATCAAGCCGTCGACCGCCGCCGACGCCGCGGAGTCGATCGGCCTGACGACCGTCGGCACGCTGCTGGAGCACCTGCCGCGCGCCACCGGCGAGGCGCGCACGATCGCCGAGCTGATGGTCGACGAGGTCGCCACCGTCCTCGTCGAGGTCCGCTCGATCACGTCGCGGCCGGTGCGCCGTCGCGGCATGAAGCCGCTCGTCGAGGCGACGGTCAGCGACGGCACCGGCGTCATGAAGGCCACGTTCTTCAACCAGCCGTGGCTGTCGGCGCAGTACCCGCCAGGGACGCGCCTGATGCTGGCCGGGAAATTCCAGGGGCCCGGGCGCTTCCGCGTCAACGCCCACGCCAAGACCGACGCGGTCGCGGCGGTGGGGGAGGACGCCGCGCAGTATCCGGCGACCAAGGGCATCAGCTCGACCCAGCTGCTCGCGCTCGTCCAGGCCCATCGCGCGGCGATCCACGACGTCACCGAGCCGCTGCCGGCCGCGCTGCGCCGCTCCCTGAATCTCCCGGACCGCCCGACCGCCCTCGGCGCCGCGCACTTCGGCGACCACGAGGGCGGCCGCCGCAGGCTGGCCTTCGACGAGCTGCTGCTGGACCAGATCGTCCAGCTGCGGCTGCGCCGCGAGCGCCGCGCCGACGTCCACGCTGCGCCCCTGACCGACGCCCCGACGCTCAGCCGCCAGTGGCGCGACGAGCTGCTGCCGTTCACCCCGACCGGCGATCAGCGCACGGCGATGGACGAGGTCGACGCCGACCTCGCGCGGCAACGGCCCATGCAGCGGCTACTGATGGGGGAGGTCGGTTCGGGCAAGACCGTCGTCGCCCTGCACGCGATGCTGCGGGCGATCGAGCACGGCGGCCAGGCCGCGCTGATGGCGCCCACCGAGACGCTCGCCGAGCAGCACTTCGCGACGATCCAGGCGCTCGTGGGTGGGTGGGGCGGATTCCTGATCAGCGCGGCGCTGCTGACCGGCTCGACCACCGTCGCGCGCCGGCGCGAGATCCTCGGCCGGCTGGGCACGGGCGAGCTGGCGCTGGTCGTGGGCACGCACGCGCTGATCGAGGAGCCGGTGGTCTTCAACAACCTCACGGTCGCGGTCGTCGACGAGCAGCACCGCTTCGGCGTGCGCCAGCGCGCCGCGCTCGACGCCAAGGCGCCGCCCGGGTTCGTCCCGCACCTGCTGCACATGACCGCCACGCCGATCCCGCGCACGCTGCGGCTGGCGAACTTCGGCGCCCTCGACGTCTCGACGCTGCGCGAGCTGCCGCGCGGGCGCCAGCCGATCGCCACGCACGTCTGCTCGACTGAGGCCGAGCGCCACCGCGCCTACGAGCGCATCCGCGAGGAGCTGCGCGCCGGGCGCCAGGCCTTCGTCGTCTGCCCGCTGGTCAGCGAGTCCGAGGCGCTCAACGCGCGCGCGGCGACCGAGGAGTTCGAGCGCCTGCGCACCGGCGAGTTCGCCGACTTCGACGTGGTCCTGCTCCACGGTCAGATGAAGACCGCCGACAAGGCGGCGGCCATGGAGCGCTTCGCGTCCGGCGCCTCCGACGTCCTGGTCGCCACGACCGTGATCGAGGTGGGCATCGACGTGCCCAACGCCACCGTGATGGTCGTCGAGGACGCCGAGCGCTACGGGATCTCCCAGCTGCACCAGCTGCGCGGCCGCGTGGGTCGCGGCGAGCACGCGTCGCTCTGCCTGCTCTTCGGCCCCCGGGACTCGGCGCGGCTCAAGGCGCTCGAGCGCAACACCGACGGCTTCGTGCTGGCCGGCATCGACCTCGAGCTGCGCGGCGAGGGCGAGCTGACCGGCACGCGCCAGTCGGGCCTGGCGCGCTTCAAGTTCGCGCGGCTGCCCGAGGACGGCGACGTGCTCGAAGCCGCGTTCGCCACCGCGGAGCACCTGCTGGAGACCGACCCCGAGCTCTCGCGGCCCGAGCACGAGCTGCTGCACGCCGAGCTGGTGGCGCTCGAGGCGGCGCCGGTGTCGGCATGAGGATCGTCGCCGGTCGCCTCGGCGGCCGTCGCTTCCAGGCGCCGCCCGGCACCGACACGCGCCCGACGTCGGACCGCGTCCGCGAGGCGCTGTTCTCCGCGCTGGGCCCGCTCGACGGCGAGGTGGTGCTCGACCTGTTCGCGGGCTCGGGCGGGCTGTCGCTGGAGGCGCTGTCGCGCGGTGCGCAGCACGCGGTGCTGGTGGAGCGCGACGCACGCGCGGCGGCGGTCATCCAGGCCAACCTGGAGAGCCTCGGGCTCGGCGCCGACGAGGCGCGCGTGCGCCGCCGCGACGCCCTGAAGGCCCTGCGGGACGCACGAGAAGCGGGCGAGACATACGATCTCGTCTTCCTAGATCCTCCGTACCGGCTCGCGGCCGGCCTCGGACCGGAGCTCGCGCAGGCGCTGCTCCCGGTCCTGGCCCCCGGCGCGCGCGTGGTCGGCGAGAGCGATCGGCGCACGCCGCTCGACCTCCCCGGCCTCGGAACGACGTTCGAACGCCGCTACGGCGACACCCTCCTCCGCATCCACACGCCTTGACCGACGAGAAGCGCATCGCTGTCTGCCCAGGCAGTTACGACCCGATCACCAACGGGCACCTCGACATCATCGGCCGCACCGCGGCCCAGTTCGACGAGGTCGTGGTGGCGGTCGTCAACGTGTCCGTGCGCAAGAACCAGCCCATCTTCAGCATCGAGGAGCGCCTGGCGTTCATCGAGGAGGCCACGGCCGACCTGCCCAACGTGCGGGCCGAGCCGTTCAGCGTCCTGGTGGTCGACTTCGCCCGCACGATCGGGGCGCGAACGATCGTCAAGGGACTGCGCGCGATCTCCGACTTCGAGTACGAGCTGGAGATGGGTCAGCTCAACCGGATGCAGGCTCCCGAGGTCGACACGCTCTACCTCATGGCCAGCCCGCAGTACAGTTTCCTCAGCTCCAGCGGCGTGAAGGAGCTCGCCACCTTCGGCGGCGATATCAGCAGTCTCGTTCCTGAGACTGTCGCTCGTCGCCTGAAGGAAGAGCTCACCCGATAACGAAAGACGCTTAGCCATGGACGTCCTGGTCCTCATCGACAAGCTCGACGATCTTGTCCACAACGCCAAGAAGGTCCCTCTCACCGACGAGGTGCGGGTGGATCGCGAGCAGATCTACGACATCCTGGATCAGATGCGCGCGACCATCCCTGAGGAGATCAAGCAGGCGCGGTGGATCGTCAAGGAGCGTCAGGAGATGCTCGCCGAGGCCAAGCGCGAGGCCGAGCGCATCGTGAAGGACGCGGTGCGCAAGCAGGAGGAGCTGGTCTCCGACCAGGAGGTCACGCGCGAAGCCGAGCGGGCCGCCGAGGAGATCGTCGAGGACGCACGCGCCCGTGAGCGGGAGATCCGCCTGGGCGCCGAGGACTACGCCGACGAGATCCTCAACACGCTCGAGGTCAACCTCTCGAAGTTCATCGCCGCCGTGCGCCGCGGCCGCGAGCGCCTGCAGGGCAAGGAAGAGGAAGAGGGCGT
>JAOPZP010000604.1 GCA_025964055.1 Conexibacter sp. | reverse complement strand
CGCCGCGCAGACCCCGACGGGCTGGCGGATCGTCTCGCAGTCGACGTTGCGCGCGACGTCCTCCAGGATCCGGCCCTGCATCGTCGTCGGCACCGCGGTCGCGGCCTCGACCATCTCGATCATCCGCGCCACCTCCGCACGCGCATCGGCGATCGTCTTGCCCATCTCGGCCGTGACCGAGCGAGCCAGATCCTCATGGCGAGCCAGCAGGCCCTCGCGCAACGCGTAGAGCTTCCGCGAGCGGTTGGGGACCGACACGGCGCGCCAGGCGGGAAGCGCCTCACGCGCCGCGCGCACCGCGGCGTCGAGATCGGCGCGGCCCGACAGCGGCACACGCGACAGGACCTCGCCCGTGGCCGGGTTGGTCACGTCGAGCGCGTCCTGCGACGCACCGGGCGGGAGCCAGGCACCGGCGACGTAGTTGTCGAGCACGCGGGGCGGGCTGGGGGTCATCGGCTCAGGCCTCGTCGTCGACGACGGCGACGGCACGCACCGGCGCCGCCGTCGTGCCGACCCACTTGATCGGCAGCACGCACAGCTGGAACCCGTGAGAGCGACCGATCTGGTCGAGGTTCATGAGGTTCTCCAGATGCCAGTACTCCTCGTCCCACATCACCCGGTGCGCCTCCCAGAAGAGGTGCTTCTCGAACATGGCCCAGACCGGCGGGTCGTAGGTGATGGCGTCGCAGCCCATCAGGCGCACGCCCTGCGAGATCAGCCAGCGCGTGGCCTCGCCGCTCATGCCGGGGTGGTCGCTGAGGTAGCGGTCCTCGGTGTTGTAGGCGCCCGCTCCGGTGTGGTTGAGCACGATGTCGCGCTCCTTGAGCTCGTACTCGATGCGGTCGAGCTCGCGCTTGACGTCGTCCTCGCTGATGACGTCGCCCGGCGACTTGGCGGTGAAGTCGAGCAGCACGCCGTCCGACATGCAGTACTCCAGCGGGATCGTCTCGGGCCCACCGGCATCGGGGACGATGTGCTTGCGCGCGTCCAGATGCGTGCCGACGTGGTCGTTCTGGACCACGAGGTAGCTCGCCGTCAGCGAGGCCACCCCATGCTGCGCCGCGCCGATCCGCTCGGCGAACTGCTCGTGGCTCTCATACACCGTCAGTGCCGGCGGCGGAACCCGCGGGAACGTCTTCATGTCCATGTGGACGGGCATCGAGAGGTCGATAATCCGCTTCACGAGGTCTCCTTTTCGCTTCCGGTCATGACGAGCAGCCGGACAGGTCCGGCGGCTTCAGGGTTGAGCTCCCGCGCGACGGCGCGCGGGAAGGCGTGCGTCACTGACACGCGGTGAGGCCACCATCGAGCGTGAGGATCTGCCCGGTGATGAAGGACGAGGCATCGGTGCACAGCAGCAGGGAGGCGCCGACGACGTCGTCGGTCTCGGCGATCCGGTGCAGCGGGATGCGTCGCTCGAGCCCTGCACGGAACTCCCGGTCGGCCAGGAGGCCGGCGGACTGCGGCGTCGCGACGAAGGTCGGCGACACGGTGTTGACGGTGATCTGGTGCTTGGCCCACTCCGTCGCCTGCTGGCGCGTGAGGGCGTCGAGGGCGCCCTTGGCGGCGACGTAGGCCGAGAAGCCGTTGTCGATGCCGAGCTGCCCGCGGACCGACGAGTAGTGCAGGACGCGGCCGCCTCGGCCACCGGCGATCATCGCCCTCACCGCGGCCTGCGTCGGCAGCAGCGCCGATCGCAGGTTGAGGTCGAACATGCGGTCCCACTCGCTCTCGGGGTAGGACTCCGCCGCGTGGAGCGCCGTGCCGGCGCCACCCCCGACGGTGTTGACGATCACGTCGACGCGGCCGTAGGCGGCCATCGCCTCGGCGACCATGCGGTCGGCATCGGCACGCTGCGTGAGGTCGGCGACGCTCGCCAGCGCCTGGCCGCCCGCGTCGCGGAGCTCCTGGGCCAGCGCGGTCGCGCGCGCCTCGTCGCGTCCGTGCACGATCACGCGGGCGCCGACGCGGGCGAACGCCTGGCAGAGCCGGGTGCCGATCCCGCCGGTGCCGCCGGTGACGATCGCCACGCGTTCGTCCAGGCGGAATCGCTGGAGCTCGTCGACGTCGACCGGGTTCGCCGAGCGGTTTCTTCCTGCTTCATCGATCATCGATCACCGATATTAGGTGTTGACGCAGACCGCCGCAAGCTCGATCGCGCCGAATCGCCCCTCAAGCGAGCTGCGAATGACAGGATGGCCCCATGCGACAGGACGCCCACCGCAAGCCATCCGAGCCGGGAGCGCTCCGCATCGGACGTACCGTGCTGCGCGACCAGGTCAAGGCGGTGCTGCTCGATCGCATCCTCTCCGGCCAGTATCCGCCCGGGGAGCGACTCGTCGAGACGCGGATCGCACAGGAGCTGGGCACGAGCCAGGCACCGGTGCGCGAGGCGCTGCGGGAGCTGGAGCTGCTGCGCTTCGTCGAGTCCGCGCCGTTCCGCGGTTCGTGGGTGCGCGAGGTCAGCGACGAGGAGCTCGTGGAGGTCTACCCCATCCGCGCCGCGCTCGAGGAGGTTGCCGCGCGTGAGGCGGCCAAGACGCTCGGCGGGGACGTGGCGGCTCTCGAGGACGAGGTCCGCGCGATGGCCGCGGCCTCCGACATGCAGGAGCAGGTCGAGCACGACGTACGCTTTCATCGCCTGATCGTTGAAGCGTCCGGCAACGCACGGCTGATCGAGATCTGGAACTCGCTCCAGGTCGAGGCGCGGACGACGATCACGGCCCTGCGCACCGGGCTCGACGCGAAGGAGATCGCGGAGCTCCATGCCCCGATCGTCGAGGCACTCCGCCGCAAGAACGCCAAGGCAGCCGGCCGGGAGGTCAGGAACCACGTCGAGAAGTTCGGTCGCCTCATGGCGGAGGCCCGGCGGCGCCAGAGCGCGCCTCCGGCCTGACGCGAGACGAGCGCTTCGGGTGGGGCGGGAGGACGGCATGCCCGCCGCGCCGGTCACCCGCGTCTGGCCCACCGCCGGGTATCGTGCGCGCGTGCCTCGATGGACCCGCGAACGAGTGGCAGAGCTGCTGAGCAGCCACGGCGCCGACGCGGCGACGGCTGCGGACATCGTGGAGGCGCTCGAACACGCCGGACTGAAGCCCGCGCGCATGCGCGGCTGGCTGGCGAGCAGCACTCGGGCCTATACCGTCAACACGGGCACCCTCGTCATCGACGGCACGGAGTATCCGCGCGGCCAGACGCCCATCTTCGCCGTCGAGGATGGCCACCAGGTGCTGGTACTCGAAGCCGCCCGAGCGTTCGCTTCGGCTTCTGCCGAAGAGCGCGAGATCTGCTTGACGTTCCTGTGTGAGCTCGACGAGCTGCAGGCGATGACCCACGGCGACCCGGTCCGCACCCAACAGGTGCTTGGAGTCGCGCGCACGCTGCTGGCGCAGCTCGGCAAGGACACAACGGTCTACCTCGCGATGCGGGGATGCTTGGATGCCAAGCGCTCGGGGCCGCGGATCATCGACTGTCTCGCTGACGAACGACTCGCTGACACGGCTGTCGCGATCGAGCGCGGCGACTACGCGCACCTGGCTGCGAACGCCTAGCGGCTGACCGCCCCGCCGATGCTCGCCCTCCGCGACTTCACCGCCGCCGACGACGAGGCCCTCATCGCCTGGGCACCCACGGCCCAGGCGCTGATGCTCTTCGCCGGCGAGACGCTCGTGTTCCCGTTGACCTCGCCGCAGCTGCAGGCGCTCCGCGACACGCAGGATCTCTACGCGTGGACGGCCTACGTGACACCGGACGCCGACGTCCCGGTCGGCCACGCCGAGGTGGTCCGCACCGGCCCCGACTCCGGCCGGCTCGCCCGCATCGTCCTCGATCCAAGCCGCCGCGGCGCAGGCCTCGGTCGCGCGCTCGTCGTCGCCGCCATCGAGCGGGCGGAAGGCCTCGGCCTCACGGCGCTGGACCTCCGCGTCTACGAGGGGAACGACCCGGCGATCCGCACGTACCTCGGGCTGGGCTTCGTCGACGCCGGGCCGATGGCGAGCGACCCGAGCGTGCGGATCTTCACCCGCGCGCCGCGCTGAACCGCGCCGCCCGCCGCGGCCGACCAGCGGGGACGACCGCACCCGGACACCCCGGATGGATGCGCGCGCGCCAACGAATCGGGCTTCCCGGCGCCCGGGTAGTCCCCGCCATCCACTGCACCCGACCTCTGCTAGGAGGAATGGACCATGGAAGTTCCTGGCCGTGACGTGACGGCAGATGCCCTGGGTCCCGACCCGGGGACCCCGCAAACCGAAGGCATGCCGGAGCCCGAGGTCACGCGGCCTGACGCCGCGCGCGCGCCGGCAGCCCCCGGCGACGACGACGGCGAAGGCCTCGGCGACAAGGTGCGAGACGTCGCCGAGAAGGTCAAGGACGCGGTCACCCCGGACCGCGACGAGCCCCGGCCCTGACAGCCCTCCCCCGAGGCGCCGTACCACGGCGCGAGACCCGGCAGCCGGTCCGGCCGGCTGCCGCGGTCCGCTCGAGTCCTAGGCGCGGACCCCCGCGTACTGCGGCGCGAGGTCGGGAGCCGAGTAGGCGGTGGTGACGACGCGCCGTGCGCCACCGAGGCGGTTGACCGTCCCGCCGTGCCACACCGCCGGGTCCAGGACGAGCACCGAGCCGGCCGGAGCCGTGATCAGGCGCTCGCCCGGATACGGGAGGCGCCAGTCGCGCTCGGGCTCGTCGTCCTCGCTCCGGCGGTGCGAGCCCGGGACCACGCGCGTCGGCCCGTTGTCGAGCGTCATCTCATCAAGCAACCACAAGGTGTTGCACAGCCCCAGGTGGGTGTGCAGGTCCTGCTGGCCGTCGCCCGGCCGCGGGCTGCGCGAGTTCATCGCGTGCAGCCGCACGCGATCGCCGAGCAGGACGCGCGCCACGCCGAGGACGCGCGGCGCCGTCAGGCACTGCTCGAAGAGCGGGTCCTTGCCCAGGAGGTCGCCGAGATGGTCGGCGCCGCGGCGGTCCGCCGGCGGCACCAGGTCGCGGAACTCGCTGCCGGCCCGCGGCCCCTCGTCGACCAGCAGCGTGTCCAGCCGCGCTGCCAGCCGCGCCACCGTCGCCGCGTCCAGCACCTCGGTCAGCAACAGGAACCCGTCCCGGTCGAGGCCCTCGACGGCGTCCGGCGACGGCGCGACCGTGTTGGCGTCGGTGAGCTCGAGCATGCTCAGGGATGTCTAGCGGATTGCGGCACCGGCCGCTACAGCCGCGCGATCGTCGCGATGTCCTCCGTGAACTCGTCGACCATCGCGGTCGTCAGCGTCGGCCGCGTCTCGGCCAGCGCGGCGAGGTAGTCGGCCGTCGTGGGCCCCCGCACGGTCGGCCGGGCCTGCACGTCGCCGTAGACCTCGACCTCCAGCGCGCGCTGCGAGCCCTTGCGCGCCGCGAACTCGATGTCGGCCGGCGTGAAGAGCTCGCTGGCCTCGACGAGCGTCTCGACGTCGATGCGCTCGATCACCCCGGCCGGCAGGTACCGCCGCCAGATCGCGCCCCGGGCCACCGCGTCGGGCGCGCCGACCGGGATCACGTAGTCGAAGCGGCCGTGGCGCAGGAACGCCGGGTCCAGCTCGCGCACGAAGTTCGTCGCGCAGACCAGCAGCCGGCCGTCGCGCTCTCGGAACGTCGGGATGATCTTCAGCAGCTCGTTCGTGACGCCCTGCAGCGGCGAGGGCGGCTTGCCCCCGCGCTGCCCGGCGATCTCCTCGACCTCGTCGATGAACACCACGGCGTGCTCGAGCACGTCGATCTCGGCGAACGTCTCGCGCAGCGCGAGCGCCTGTCCGCCGCCCCCGGCGGCCAGGCGCGACGGGAAGACCTCGACGAACGGCCACCCCAGCCGCGACGCCACCGCCTTGGCGAACGTCGTCTTGCCCGTCCCGGGCGGTCCGAACAGGACGACGCCGCGCGGCGGCTGCACGCCGTACTGCTCCGCCAGGTCCGGATCGACCAGCGGCAGCACGATCCGTCGCTCGATGAGCTGCTTCTCGTGCTCCATCCCGGCGAGCGCCTCCCACAGCCCTGCGGGCAGCATCCGGCCGCCGAGCTCGCCGAGGAGCCCGATCTCCTGCGGCTGCAACGGCACCACGCGCTCGAAGTACGTCACCTCGCGCGGCTCGTAGCCGCAGTTGTGAAACGCCTTGGCGCCGGTCTCGCCGTCGGCCAGCAGCGCCGACAGCCGGTGCACGCCCGCGCCGGTCAGGCGCTTCTCGAGCTCGGTGAGCATCGCGCTGCCCAGCCCCTGCCGGCGCCAGTCGTTGGCCAGCGCGAGCAGGACGACCCAGCCGCGGTCGCCGCTGACGCGCGTGGCGGCTGCGCCCACTACGATCTCCCCCACGACCGCCACGACCGCGAAGCCCTCCTCACGAATGGCCGCGAGCACCTCGGCCAGGCCGTGGACTGCGCTGCGCCCGGCCGTGCGCGACTCCTCCCAGACGCGGACGACCTGGTCGAGGTCGTCTTCGTGGAAGTCCCGGACCCGGGCCACCGGCATCGCGTCAGCATCCCACGCGCACCGCGTCGCGCTCTAGGCCACGGCCACGCCGGACGCCTAGACCGGCGTCGGATCCAGCGCGTGATCGCCCGCGGGCCCGCCCTGGCCCGGCGCGGGCGCGGGCGCCGGCG
>JAOPZP010000222.1 GCA_025964055.1 Conexibacter sp. | reverse complement strand
GCGGCCGCACCGGCCGCACCGTCCGCATCCACGTGGGTGCCGACATGACCATCACCGTCCGTCAGGCCGGAGGCCGCGAGCAGCGGCTCCTCGGCGGCCGGGCGGGCACCGAGCCAAAGGCAGTCTTTGTATGAGCGGTTTCCTGGACGCCAACGAGATCGAGAAGCTCTTCGCTCGCGCGAGCGAGGGCAACGCGCCGGTCGAGGCCGAGGAGCGCCAGGGCCGCCGGGCCCGCTGGCTGCGGACCGTCGACTTCACGCGGCCGACGAAGTTCTCCACCGACCAGGAGCGGCGCATCCGCCGCGCCATGGACACGTTCACCGAGCGCGTCGCCACGCGTCTGGTCGCCGAGCACCGCACCCCAATCGAGCTCGAGGTCATCGACGTCGGGCAGTTCACGTGGGCCAACGCGTTCGCCCAGGTGCCCGACGGCTCCGTCCACATCCAGATCGACACGGGTCCGCACGAGGCGCGGATGCTGCTCAGCGCGGAGCTGCCGGTCGTGCTGGTGTCGCTGGAGCGGATGCTCGGCGGCCGGCCCGAGACCGCATCGCGCGACCGCGAGATGACCGACATCGACCTGATGGTCGTCCACCGCCTGTTCGGCACGATCGTCGAGACGCTGTCGGCGGTCTGGTTCGACGTCGCCGAGATGACGCTGGAGGTCGCGAGCGTCGACACGCAGGCCGAGGCCATCCAGGTCGCGTCCGGCTCCGAGCCGACCCTCACGCTGACCCTCGAGGCGCGCCTCGACGGCCTGTCCTCGACGATGACGCTCCTGGTGCCCTACGCGGCGATCGCCCCGGTCGCCTCCGCGTTCTCGCGCCACGACGACACCGAGCAGGCCCGCGACGTGCGCGTCGCCGCCGCCGTCAACCACGGCCTCAGCCTCGTGGACGTCTCGCTGCGCGCCGAGGTGGCCGACTGCCACCTGACGCTCGCCGAGGTGCTGGCGCTGGCGCCGGGCGACGTCGTGCGCCTCGACGCCGACGCCGAGTCCGAGGTCACGCTCTACGCCGACCGCACCCCGATCCACCGCGCCCGCGGCGGGCGCAGCGGCAATCGGCGCGCGGTCCAGATCGTCGCCCCGGTGGAGATCGCTCCATGAACGACCGGACGGCCGGACACCACGAATATCGCCGCCGTCATGAAGTCCGCTCCCTCGTGGCCGACAACCGGGACATGGGCCGCGTGCTTGTAGAGGTCGTGCCATGAACGCCGAGCAGGCGCTGCTGCGGCTGGGCACCTCCACGTCCGAGGCCGTCCAGAGCGTGCTCGAGATGTTCTCGCCCGACGGCGTGACGCAGGGCTCGGTCCGGGTCGTCCCGCCCGACGAGTCCCCGTTCGGCGACGTGGCGATGCCGGCCATCGCGGCCGACGTGTCCTACGTCGACGGCGTGACCGGCGGCAACGTCCTGGTCATCGGCATCGAGGGCGCGCGCCGCATGGCCGCGGCCATGACGGGCATGGACCCCAACGCCGTCGAGGCCGGGGGCGAGCTCTCCGAGCTCGAGTTCTCCGCCGTCGGCGAGGCCATGAACCAGATGATGTCGGCGGCCGCCGTGGCCACCGGCAAGGTGCTCGACGAAGAGGTCGAGATCGCCCCGCCCGAGGTCCGCCAGCTCTCCTCGCTCGCCGAGGGCGGCGCGGGCTGGGACCACCCCGGCCACGCCACCACGGTCACCTTCACCTTCTGCGGCGCACCGTGCCTGCTCGTGCAGCTCGTGCCCAACGCGTTCATCGTGCGGATGACCCGCGCGCTGGACGAGCTGACCGAGTCCCATGACGACACGCCGCTGGGCGCGGCCCTGCGCGACGTCTCGATCCGCGTCTGGGCCGAGCTCGGCCGCACCCGGATGTCCTCGGGCCGCATCGTGACCCTGCCGGGGGGCGCCGTGGTCGAGCTCGACCGCGAGGTCGACGCCCCGATCGACCTCTACGCCGACGGCATGCGCTTCGCCACCGGGCGCCTGCTGGTCACCGACGACGGCAGCCTGGCCGTGCGGATCGAGCAGGTCCTCGGGACCTCGTCGGATTCCGCTTCCCCTTCCTCTCCCCCCACCCACACGGAGGTTGCAGTCTGATGGCACGCGTGCTCGTCGTAGATGACGCCGCGTTCATGCGCAAGATGGTCGGCGACGCCCTGTGCGGCGGCGGCCACGAGATCGTCGGCGAGGCCGCCAACGGCGCAGAGGCGGTGCAGCAGTTCGAAGCGCTGCGCCCGGACGTCACGACCCTCGACATCACGATGCCCGAGAAGGACGGCCTGACCGCCCTCCGGGAGATCATGGCGGCCGACCCCGCCGCGAAGATCGTGATGTGCTCGGCCCTGGGCCAGGAGTCCAAGGTCCTGGAGTCGATCAAGCTCGGCGCGAAGGACTTCGTGGTCAAGCCGTTCCAGGCCGACCGCGTCCTGTCGGCCATCGACAAGGCGCTGGGCTAGGGACCCAGCTCGCCTCGTCCGGTACCCGACTCCGTGATCTCCCAGCGCCTTCCAGCGCCTGAAGATCATGCGCGCACGGCCGACTTACGAGAGAGATCATGAAGGCCGCTTCCGCCATTGGCATCGTCGTCGCCTGCCTCGCCATCGTGGGCGCGGGCATCATGGAGGGCGTCGCCCCCATGGCGCTGCTCAACATCAACGCCCTCATCATCGTGTGTGGCGGCACGGCGGCGGCGATCTTCGCGGGCGTGGGCATGAAGCGCTTCATGTTGGTGCCCAAGCTGTACATCAAGGCCTTCACGACCGCCCCGCCGGAGCTCGCCCCGCGCGTCACCGCGCTGGTGTCGTTCGCCGAGCGCGCGCGCAAGGACGGCCTGCTGGCGCTGGAGGAGGAGATCGAGGCGATCGACGATCCCTTCATGCGCAAGGGCATGCAGCTGGTCGTCGACGGCACCGACCCGGACCTGCTGCGCGAGATCCTCGACGCCGAGATCGACAGCATGGCTGCGCGCCACAAGCGCGGCTACACCGTCTTCGAGAAGGCCGGCGGCCTGGCCCCGACCATCGGCGTGCTCGGCACGGTCGTCTCGCTCATCCACGTGCTGGGCAACCTGAGCGCCCCCGAGACGCTCGGCCCGTCGATCTCCGGCGCCTTCATCGCCACGCTCTACGGCGTCGGCTCGGCCAACGTCGTCTACCTGCCGGTCTGCTACACGCTGCAGATGCTCAGCGGCCAGGAGGTCGACGAGCGGACGCTGATCGTCGAGGGCATCCTGGCGATCCAGGCCGGCGACAACCCGCGCATGGTCCAGCAGAAGCTCCTGAGCTACCTCGCCCCCGAGGAGCGCGAGGCGATCGAGAACCCGGCCGGCAAGCCCGACCTCAAGGCGGTCGCCGACCCGGTGGCCGAGGCCGCGTAGCGCCATGGCCGCCCACGGCAAGAAGAAGCGCCACGACGACCATCCCGAGCACGTCGACGAGCGCTGGCTGCTCACCTACTCCGACCTGATCACGCTGCTGATGGCGCTGTTCATGGTGCTGTTCTCGATCTCCTCGGTGAACAAGAGCAAGTACGTCGTCCTGCAGAAGTCGCTGAAGGACGCCTTCTCCGGCCGCGTGCTCCCCGGCGGCACGGGCATCGCCGAGTCCGCCGCGGCCCCGGCGGGCCGCGTCGTCTCCCCGCCCATCCCGCCGACGGCGCCCATCTCGGCTCCGGCGACGAAGCAGAGCAAGGCCGACGAGTCGCGCGAGTTCCAGCAGCTCAAGCGGCGCATCGACCGCTATACCGCGAAGGCGGGCCTCAGCGGGCAGGTGACCACGCAGGTCACGCGCGACGGCCTGCTCATCCGGCTGCTGACGGACAAGCTCCTCTTCGACTCCGCCTCCGCCACGCCGAACCCCGCCTCAGGGCCGCTCCTGCGCGAGGTCGGCGGCGCCCTGGCCACCGACCGCGCGCACCCGATCCAGGTCATGGGCTACACGGACAACGTGCCGATCCAGTCCGCCGCCTTCCCGACGAACTGGGAGCTGTCGACGGCCCGGGCGAGCGCCATCGTCCGCACGCTGATCACCGATCATGTGTCCGCCGCGCAGCTCACGGCCTCCGGTCGCGGCGAGCTCGAGCCGATCACCGACAACGACACCCCGGCGGGCCGAGCGATCAATCGGCGCGTCGAGATCCTGCTTCCCCGCCAGGCCAAGGACGGCTCTGGCGGCACGAAGGCGGCTGACCGCCTCGTGCCCACCCCGGCCACGGAGGGCCAGCCATGAAGTCCAAGCTCAAGATCATCCTCCCCCTCGCCCTGATCGTCTTCGGCGGCGTGTACAAGTTCGCGCTGGCCAAGCCGGCGCCCGCGCCGAAGCACAAGATCGCGGGCGAGGTCTACGTGCTGCCCAAGAGCTTCCTGCTCAACCTGTCCGACGGGAAGTACGTCTCGATGGGCGTCGCGCTGGTCCTCAAGGAGGGCTACTCGGCCGTTCCGGCGGCGGGGGGCCATGCGGCCGCCGCGTCGCCGCCCGACGGCTACGGCAGCCTGCCCCAGGAGCCCGTCATCCGCTCGATCGTGACCGACACGGTCACGGACGCCTCCTCGGGCCAGCTCGTCTCGCGCAAGGGCCGCGACGCGCTCAGGACGCGGATCCTGCGGCGCATCGACAAGCACACCGACGTGCCGGCGTCCGACGTGCTGCTCACCGACGTCGCCGTCCAGTGACCCGAAAGGACCGTTGACCATGTCCGACGATCTCGAGCTCCCGCCGCTGGAGGATCTGCCGCTCACGCCGGCCGGCGACGGCGTGTCCACGGGAGCCGGCGGCCCGGGCCCGGCGTTGCCCGGTGGGGCCGGCGTCACCGAGCTGGAGCGCCTCACCGACGTCCTGGTCGAGCTGGCCGTCGAGGTGGGCCGCACGCGGATGACCCTCGGCGAGACACTCGCGCTCGGCCCGGGGTCCGTGGTGACCCTCGAGCGCCTGGCCGACCAGCCCGTCGACCTGCTGGTCAACGGCCGCCCCATCGCCCGCGGCGAGGTCGTGGTCATCGACGAGCAGTTCGGGCTGCGCATCACCGAGGTCATCGGCGCGGAGCCGCTCGCGCGGACGCACTCCGCGCTGCCGGCGGCGCCCGCCGCGGTCCTGCCGGCCCCGGCCTAGGCGGCGGGCGGGCCCGCTCGTACATCCGGCTAAAGCCGGGCCTGCGGAGGCCGACATAGGGGGAGACCCCGCCCCGTTGCCCCGAGCCGGCGGCGGCGGTCACCTTCCCCATGCACCGCCTCCTCGCGCCCCTGACCGCGTGCTGCCTGCTGCTGCACGCCCCCGCCCTCGCGCTCGCCGCCGGCGAGACCACGCCGCTGAACCTGCCGGCCGACCAGCCGCGCAGGCTCCAGTCGGTCGGCGGCGGCTCGTCGGGCCTGGTCCGCACGATCGTCGGCCTGGCCGTCGTCATCGCCGTCATCTACGGCGTCGCGTGGGTGCTGCGCCAGGTCAAGTCGGCCAAGGAGGAGCGCACGAGCGGCTACGGCCTGCAGCACGCGGCCACGATCCCGCTCGGCCCCAACCGCTCCCTGCACCTCGTCCGCGCCGGCCGCGAGCTCGTCCTGGTCGGCAGCGCCGAGCATGGGGTGGTCCCGATCCGGACGTACTCGGAGGACGAGGCCCGCGTCCTCGGCCTCATCGGGGACGACGACCC
>JAOPZP010000214.1 GCA_025964055.1 Conexibacter sp. | reverse complement strand
AGGAGGGCGATCAGGCACAGCGGAGAGGGGAGACGCATCAGTTGGTGCATCGGCTGCGCGGACGGGTAGCCGCAGCCGCCAAGCCCGTTGGCGGACCAGAGGACGAGTGTGGGGGCGGCGGGCGTGGGCGGCGGGGGCCCGTCGAGTGCCCAAGGGGCGAGGCTGGGCCTTACTGCGCCGTGGCGCCCGAGCGGCCACGCGGCTTGCCTTGTGGCGAGCTGATCCCTAGGGTGCCCGCGTGCCTCTTCGATCTGGGTCGCTCACCGCTCTGGTCGCTGCATGCGCGCTGGCGCTCTTCGCAGCGGGCACGGCACAGGCCACCAGCCGGTTGGAGCCCGCGACTGCTCCGGCCTCGCACGAGCTGCCGACCGGCGTGACGCTGCTGACGTACACCGCCGACGCGACCGAGGCACCGCACGTCTCGCTGAGCGAGAGCGCGACGGATCTGGTCGTCTCGGCCCCGACGGCCGTCGCGCTCGTCGTGGGCGCGCCATGTGTGCAGGACACCGCCACCTCCGTGCACTGCCCGCTGAACTCGCTCGTCCTGCGAAGGCCGTTCGTGCTCGCCACGCCGACCGGTGGGGTCCCGAGGCCGATGACGCTCGACGTCGCGGCCGGCGTGGCCGTGTCCGTCTTCGCCCAGGGCACGCCCGGCCAACCGGACGTGCTGCACGGCGGCGACGGACGCGACAGCCTGATGGTGGGCAAGGGCGGGACCGCCGACGGCGGGGCGGGCGACGACCACGTGACCGGGACCGAGCTGCAGCACGTCGGCACCCTCATCGGGGGCGAAGGCGACGACCGGCTCGAGTGGGGCGCCGACGCCCGCGGCGGGGCGGGCAACGACAGCATCCAGTCGTCGATCGGCGCCGACGGCGGGCCCGGTGACGACCAGCTCATCTTCGTGCAACAGGGCACGGGAGGCGACGGCAACGACACGATCGACGGCGTGTCCTACACCGAGCCGTCGCAGGTCGATGGCGGTCCCGGTGCCGATGACCTGGGGGCCACCGGGGCGGGTGCGGTCGTCCACGGCGGCGACGGCGACGACCGGCTCAACGAGTGCTCGGACGTCTGCGCGGGCGGCGCGGCCACGTTCTTCGGCGACGCGGGCAACGACACCATGCTCGGCACGTCGCACGGCGCGACGCTCGACGGCGGGGACGGCGACGACGCGGTCACGCTCATCTCTGGCTTCCCAGGCGCGCCGGGCGACGACATCCGTGCGGGCGCCGGCGCCGACACGGTGAAGGCCAAACAGGGAGCCGCCGACACGATCGACTGCGGCGACGGTGTCGACAGCGTCAGCCACGACCTCGGCGATCGCCTGAGCGCCTGCGAGAGCGACCTCGATCCCGCTCCAGTCCCGCCGGGGGTCGCGAAGCCGGCCCCGCCGGCCAAGCTGACGTTCCGCACGCCCCACCGTGTGCGCGCCTCGGCGACCGCCGCGGTGCGGCTCAAGTTGACCTGCGCCGGCGCCACGGCGTGTACCGGCCGACTGCGGTTGAAGCTGGGCAAGACGACGCTCGGCGAGGCGACCTGCAAGCTCAAGGGCACCCACACCGTGACGGTGAAGCTGACGCGGCAGGGCCTCAAGCTGCTACGCCGCCGCGCGTCGTTGAAGGCCCGGCTGACCTTCGTCGCAGCGAAGGGCACCGCCTCGACGCCCGCGCGCTCCATCACGCTGCTGGCTCCGCGCCGCCACTGAGCCCGTCGCGAGTCACGCGCCGGCATCGCCCTCCGCCTCCCGCTCGCGCTCGCGCTCATACTGCGCAACCCACTTGCGGACCGCGTTCCCGCTCACGCCGTACCGCCGCCCGACGGCCTCCCAGCCCAGCGCGTGGATCTCGCGCTCGAGCTGGGCGTACGGCGGACGGCGGACGACCCGGCGTTCCATCTGCGGCACGCCGCGCAGCCGCTGGTAGGCGCACGTCTGCGAGCAATACCGCTGTCGGGGGTTCCGTGGTTCGAACGAGACGCGACAGGTGGGACAGCGAAGCTCGAACGGCGTGAGGCGGTTCTGCCGCCCGCAGTGCGTGGTCAGCGTCGCGGCGCAGTTCGGGCAGACCATCTGGAGGTTCTCGAGACGGTGGTCGTCGGCCACGCCGTTGATGTGGTCCAGGATCATCGACATCCGGCGGCCCTGCCAGATCTCTTCCTGCCCGCACAGCTCGCACACCGGGTGCTTCAGCCCGGCCTCCAGCAGCCGGCGCTTGACGGTCTGGCGACCGAAGGGCGAGCGCTCGACGAGCATCTCTTCCAGCGGGACCGGCGTCGGGCGCAGCGCCCTGCGGCGCACGGCATTCGCATCGAAGTGCGAGGTGTCGATCTCCCACGTGGCGGCCCAGCGCTGCAGCGTCCTGTGGTTGCCGCCCGCCGAGCGGAGGCCGAGCGCCCGCAGCGCATCGGCCCAGCACAGCGCTGCGGCGATGGCCGCCCGTGCCTCGTCTTCGGTGAACTTCGCCATAGCCCCGAACATACGTTCGTATTCGGACGGATCGCCGACCTGGCAAACTTGGCGCCGGACACGCCCAATGGGGGGTGGGGTAACGGCAGCCCGCCGGCCTTTGGCGCCGTGCAGTCTCGGTTCGAATCCGAGCCCCCCAGTCGTGATCGGCGACGTGCCTCTAGCCTTCCCCCCGTGACCTCCTTCACCGCTGTCGTCATGGCCGCCGGACAGGGCACGCGGATGCGCTCCGCGTTGCCGAAGGTGCTGCATGAGCTGTGCGGGCGGCCGATGGTCGCCTGGCCCGTGCTGGCCGCGATCGAGGCGGGTGCGGGGCGGGTCGTGGTCGTCAGCTCGCCCGGCGTCGAGCTCGCCGCCGCGCTGCCCGAGGGCACCCGGACCGCGGTGCAGCCCGTCGCCGACGGGACCGGCGGCGCGGTGCTCGCCGCGCTCGCCGACGTCGCGCCCGGGGCACCGGTCGTCGTCCTCTCCGGCGACGTCCCGCTCATCTCGGCCGAGGCCATCGCCCAGCTCGTCGCCGCGCACGCCGTCGCCGGCGCCGCCGCGACGATGGCCACCACCATGCTCGACGACGCCACCGGCTACGGGCGCGTCGTGCGCGACGCCGACGGCAACGTCGAGCGCGTCGTCGAGACCAAGGCCACCGGCGACGCCACGCCCGAGCAGCTCCGCATCCGCGAGGTCAACACCGGCATCTTCTGCTTCGACCACGCGGCGCTGGCCGACGCGCTGCCGCGCGTCGGCACCGACAACGCCCAGGGCGAGCGCTACCTCCCCGAGGTCCTCACCCTGCTGCGCGCGCAGGGCGCCACCGTCGCCGCCCACGTCGTCGACGACCCCGCGCTCGTGCTCGGCGTCAACGATCGCGTCGCGCTCGCCGACGTCCGCGCCATCGCCCAGCGCCGCATCCTCGAGGAGCACATGCGCGCCGGCGTGACGATCGTCGACCCCGGCTCCACGCTCGTCGACGCCGGCATCACGATCGGCCAGGACACCGTCATCGAGCCGTCGACCTACCTGCGCGGGGCGACGACCGTCGGCGCCGGCGCCCACCTCGGCCCCGACACCACGATCATCGACACCATCGTGGGCGACGCCACGACGGTCCGCCACTCCTACGTCCAGGAGGCGGAGCTGCGCGCCGGCGTCACGGTCGGGCCGTTCGCCTACCTGCGCCCCGGCACGCTGCTGCGCGAGGGCGCCAAGGCCGGGACGTTCGTGGAGATCAAGAACTCCGACGTCGGCGAGGGCACGAAGGTGCCTCACCTCTCCTACCTCGGCGACGCCGACGTCGGGCCCAACACGAACCTCGGCGCGTCGACCATCACGGCCAACTACAACGGCAAGACCAAGACCAAGTCGCGCACGACGATCGGCGCCGACGTGCGGACGAGCGTCGACACCACGCTGGTCGCACCGGTGTCGCTCGGCGACGGCGCCTACACTGCCGCGGGATCGGTCGTCGTGTCCGACGTGCCGGATCGCGCGCTCGCCATCGCGCGGGCGCGTCAGCACAACATCGAGGGCTACGCGGACCGCGAATGATGGAAGGACCGTCCAGGTGATCACCCAGCTGCCCCTCGGGGCGTCGGCCAAGACCATTACGATGGATGGCGACGTGAGCACCACGAGGACGATGCCGGTGGCCACGAGCCTCCCGATCGACTACGACAAGCGGCTGATGCTGTTCTCGGGGCGCGCCAATCCCGAGCTCGCGGCCAAGATCGGCTCCAAGCTCGGGGTCGACCTCGGGCCGATCACCCTCAAGACGTTCAAGAGCGGCGAGGTCTACTGCCGCTACGAGGAGTCGATCCGCGGCGCCGACGTCTTCCTCATCCAGCCGATGTGCGGCAACCCGGAGACGGGCATCAGCACCAACGACGCGCTGATGGAGCTGCTGGTGATGATCGACGCCGCGATCGGCGCGTCGGCCCACCGCGTGATCGCCGTGACGCCGTGGTACGGCTACAGCCGCCAGGACAAGAAGTCCGCGCCGCGCGAGCCGATCAGCGCGCGCCTGGTCGCCCGCATGATCGAGGCCGCCGGCGCCGACCGCGTCCTGACGATGGACCTCCACGCCGGCCAGGTCCAGGGGTTCTTCAACATCCCGGTCGACCACATGACCGCGCTGATGATGCTCACGCAGCACTTCGACGACATGCAGCTCAACGACCTCGTCGTCGTCGCGCCGGACGCCGGCCGCGTGAAGTTGAACAAGAAGTTCGCGAGCAAGATCGGCGCCGAGC
Source organism: Conexibacter sp. (assembly GCA_025964055.1). Lineage (GTDB taxonomy): Bacteria > Actinomycetota > Thermoleophilia > Solirubrobacterales > Solirubrobacteraceae > Baekduia. Next base: position 610 of record JAOPZP010000214.1, on the reverse strand, counting down.
TGGCGATCCTCGACAAGGAGCGCCCGGCCCAGCAGGTCGCCGAGATCGGCTACGTCATCGGTGACGTCAAGGACAAGACCGCGATCATCGTCGACGACATGATCGACACGGCGGGAACGCTGAAGGCCGCGGCCCACACCGTGCGTGACGAGGGCGCCTCGCGCGTCTTCGCCGCCGCGACGCACCCGGTCTTCTCGGGCGACGCCTATGAGAACCTGGAGGCCGCGGGCTTCGAGAAGATCGTCGTCACCGACACGATCCCGCTGCGCCCCGGCGCGCCGGACAACATCCAGGTCCTCTCCTGCGCCGACCTGCTCACCGACTCGATCCGCCGCATCTTCACCGACGACTCGGTGTCGGAGGTCTTCGGCGGAGAGAACCAGCTCTTCTGATGCTGCGTCGCGCTCCCGGCATCTCCGCTGTGCTGCGTCGCGTTCCCGGCATCTCCGCTGCGGGCGGAGAGAACCAGCTGTTCTGATGGGCCGCCGGCGGCGCCCGTGACCTCCACCGCCGCCGCCCTGCTCCAGGATCGCCTCGGCCTGACCGACGACGAGCTGCTGACGGCGCTCGACGCCGACCCGCTGGCGATCCTCGGCGGCGACCTGGACCA
>JAOPZP010000205.1 GCA_025964055.1 Conexibacter sp. | reverse complement strand
ACCGCATGAGCTGAGCGCGGCCGGCCCGTCAGCGCAGCGCCCGCCGCAGGATCTTGCCCGAGGCGGTCTTGGGCAGCTCGTCGAGCACCTCGACCGCTCGCGGGTAGCGGTAGGCCGCCATGCGCTCGCGGCAGAAGGCGATCAGCTCGTCGGGGGTGGCCGCCGCTCCGGGCCGCAGGCTCACGAAGGCCTTGACCGCCTCGCCCTGGTACTCGTGCGGCACGCCGACCACGGCGGCTTCGCGCACGGCGGGGTGCTGGTAGAGCACGTCCTCGACGTCGCGCGGCCAGACCTTGTAGCCCGAGACGACGATCAGGTCCTTGCGGCGGTCGACGATGTAGAACCAGCCGTCGGCGTCCATGAACCCGATGTCGCCGGTGCGCAGCCGGCCGTCGGGCAGGGCGTGGGCGCTCTCGTCGGGGTTGTTCCAGTAGCCCGGCACGACGCCGGGTCCGTCGACCACCAGCTCGCCGGCCTCACCGACCGGCGCGGGGGCGCCCTGCTCGTCGAGCACCTCGATCGTCGTGCCGTACACCGGCACGCCGATCGACAGCGCGCCCGACTTCGGATCCACGGGCGCGTCGGTCCCCTGGGGGACGAGCGTGCAGGCAGCGGTCGTCTCGGTCAACCCATAGGCATTGTGCAGGTAGGTGCCGGTCGCCGCCCGCCACGCCTCCAGGATCGCGGGCGGCACGGGCGCGCCGCCGCTGTAGGCCGCACGGAGGCTCGACACGTCGCTCTGCGCGAACGCGGGGTCGTTCATCATCGCCGTGTAGGCGGTGATGGCCGCCACCGAGCACGTGGCACGGTGGCGCTCGATCAGCCGCAGGCTCTCACCGGGGTCGAAGCGGTGGGCGAGGACGAGCGGCGCGCCGGTGGCCAGCGCCGTGCCGAGATGGATGACGAACCCCGTCACGTGGAACAGGGGCGCGAGCCCCATCAGCACGTCGTCGGGTCCCAGCCCGGCCCACTCGCCGAGCATCGACGACGTGTAGACGACGTTGCGATGGAGGTTCATCGCGCCCTTCGACGGGCCGGTCGTTCCCGAGGTGTAGAACAACACCGCGACGTCGTCGGGCCCGACCGCGACGTCCGGTGGCGCCTCGCCGTCGTGGGCGGCCAGCAGCTCGGCGAAGTCCTGCGCGCCCTCGGGGACTCGCCGCCGGACGTCGGCCAGCGGCGCGGGGCGCGGACCCGTCAGGAAGTCCAGGGGGCTGGCGGTGATCGCGAGCACGACGTCGGTGCCGGCGATCGTCGCGCCGCCGACCGTCTCGAAGAGGTCCTCGTGCGTGATCAGCGCCCGCGCACCCGAGTCGGCCAGCAGCGGCGCGAGCTCGCGCTCGCGGAGCATCGGGTTGACGGGCACGACCGCGAGCCCGGCCTTCCACGCGGCGATGGTCGCGATCGGGAAGTGGGGGACGTTCTGCAGCTGCAGGGCCACGCGATCGCCCGGGACCAGGCCGGCCGTGGCGAAGACGTGGGCGAGCGCGTCGGAGGCGCGATCCAGCGCGGCACCGCTGAGCGGCGTGTCGAAGTAGTGCAGCAGCGGCCGGTCGCCGGCGCGGGCCAGCGCGGCGCGTGCCATCTGGAGCCCGGTGGCGTGCGGCAGGGACATCTGCGGCGGATGGCTGCCGTACAGATGGTGCCAAGGCGCGCGTGCGTCGTCGATCATGACTTCCTCCCGAAGGCCGTTTCAAAGGCCTAGTATACGGACCACATGAGAAGCGATGTGGCGCAATTCCGGCAACCGTGGAAAGCTCGTCGGCGATCATGAAGACTCCCGACCGAGGGCTCAAGCCGATCCGCCCGCTGGGCGAGCGCGGTGGACAGCTGAAGCGTGACCGGGTCGTCGGCATGATCATCGACGCGATCCGCGCCGGCGCCTACGCCGACGGCGACCGCCTCCCGCCCGAACGAGCCCTGGCGGCGGAGATCGGCGTGAGCCGCTCGATCGTCAGCGCGGCCATCGACGAGCTCGAGGAGGCCAACGTCGTCGCGGTCCGGCGCGGGCGCCAAGGGGGGACGTTCGTGGTCTCGGCCTCGAACATCCCGCCGGGCCTCAAGCGGCTGGAGGTCTCCGACGGCCAGGCGCTGGAGTGGCTGCTGGAGGCCCGCCAGGCGGTCGAGCTCGCCACCGTGACGCTTGCCTCCCAACGCGCGCAGCTGAGCGACATCCGCGAGCTGCGGCGCCTGCATGACCATCTCGCGACGCTCGTCGACCAGCCGCGCGCGTTCGCCGAGACCGGCTTCACGCTCGTCAACCGCATCGCCGAGACCACGCAGAACCCGTTCCTGATCGAGATGGTCCGCCGCCTGATCAACGAGACGGCGACGATCCGCGCCGGCCTGCCGACCGAGGCGACGCCGGAGCAGTTCCGTGCGGTGCACGGCACGTTCGGGCTCATCCTCGACGCCATCGTCAGCGGCGACGCCGACGACATCCGCCGGGCGGTCTCCGCCCACATCGCCGGCGTGCGCACCACCAGCACGCCGGCCTCCCACGCCTGAGCCGGAGCGACGCCAGGGCTTCTTCGATTCCGGCTGGACACGTCCGGGAGCCCTGTGTATGGTGGCCTAGTCTTCAGTCCTTGAGGACGGATTCAACTTTGGGGTCAGCACGAGCTTGACGGTCGCCAGTGGGGAACGGGCGGCCGTGCTGGTCGGCGCGCGCTTTCGCCCCTTCCATCAGGAGGAGGAGAACATGGCTGGTCGTTCTGCAGCGGTAGTCGTCGTGGCGGTCTCGGGCGCGCTGGGTCTCGCGGTCGCCGGGTGCGGGTCGGGCACCTCGTCCAGCGCCAAGACGAACTCGGCGGGCCAGACCGTCGTCAAGGTCGGCGTGCCGCTGTCGCTCTCGGGCCCCGTCGCGTTCGCCGGCGTCCAGATGCAGAAGGCCATGAAGCTCGGCTTCAAGGACGCCAACGCGTCGCTGGCCGCCTCCGGCATCAAGCTCGAGCCCGTCTTCGCCGACGACAAGTCCGACCAGCCGACCTCGATCGACGTCACGCGGCGCCTGGTCCAGCAGGACAAGGTCGCGGTCATCGCCGGCTACACCGCCAGCAACATCTGCCAGGCCGCCCTGCCGGTCGCCCAGCAGCTCAAGGTGCCGGCGCTGAACGCCGACTGCGTCATCCCGGACATCGTGAAGATGGGCGACTACATCTTCCGCACCGCGCAGCCGCTGGATCCGGCGCTGTCGCTCATGACCACGAAGGTCGCGCCGCAGCTCGGCCTCAAGAGCTCCGCGTCGCTGGTGCTCAAGGAGAACCCAGGCGCCGTCAACGCGGCCAAGATCATGTCCGCGGGCCTGGCCAAGGCCGGCGCCCCGATCACCGACGCCGAGTCGGTGCGCACCGCCGACACCACCAACTTCCGCAGCGAGCTCACGCGCATCGCCTCCAAGAAGCCGGGCGCGCTGGTCATCGCCGTGCTCGGTGGCCAGGCGGGACAGGTCATGGTCCAGGCGCGCCAGAGCGGCCTCGACGTGCCGTTCATCGGCGAGCAGAACCTGGGCGCCAGCTCGGTCATCGAGATCGCCGGCAAGGCCGCGGCCAACACGTACTTCGCGACCTACTGGAACCCGACCGGCGGCACGCCCAAGAACGACAAGTTCATCAAGGACTTCAAGGCCGCCTACAACGCCGAGCCCGACACGTTCGCCGCCAACGGCTACGCCGCCGTGGAGACCATCGCCGCCGCCGTCAAGAAGGCGGGCAAGCCGAGCGGCGACGCCCAGTCCTATCGCGAGAAGCTCAAGGAGACGCTGGGCAACCTCGGTGAGATCGAGTCGATCTACGGCGACGGCAAGCTGACCATGAAGGACCGCGCCGCCACGATGGGCGCGATCATCGTCAAGCTCAACGCCAGCGGCAACACGGTCACGCCCGAGGTCATCGACACGATCCCCGGCGACCAGGTCTTCGCCGGCTGGACCGGGAACTGAGAACCGGGTCTCGGATCGGCTGAGCGGCGGGCGCCATGCAACAGGTCGTCAACACGATCGTGACCGCGAGCGTCTACGCGATGTTCGCGCTCGGGTTCAACCTCGTCCTGGGCGGGTTGAACATCCTCAACCTCGCCCAGGGGGCGCTGTTCGCCCTCGCCGCAGTCGTGGCCTACGAGGTCACCCACGGCGGGTCGTCGATCTGGGTCGGGCTGGTGGTGGCCGCGCTCGCGGCCGCCGCCGTCTCGCTGGCGATCAACGAGCTCACGCTCGCTCCGCTGCGCCGCCGCGGAGGCGCCGGCTTCCTGCCGATGGTGGCGTCGCTGGGCGCCTCGCTGATCATCGTCGCGCTCCTGCGCGAGCACACCGGCGCGCAGGTGCTCAGCCTGCCCTCCGGCGCGCTGCCGCAGGGCATCCACAAGATCGGCTCGGTGACGATCAGCGACACCCAGCTGCTGGCGGTCGGCGCCGCGGCGGTGGTCTACGGCGTGACCGCGCTCGTGCTCACGCGGAGCTCGATCGGGCGCGCGGTGCGGGCGACCGAGTTCGACGAGGACGCCGCGCGGATGATCGGCCTGCCGACGGAGTCGCTGATCCGGCTGATGTTCCTCATGTCGGGCCTGTTCGCCGGCGTGGCGGGTGTCGTCACGGCGATCCTCTACTCCACCGTCAGCTACTCGATGGGCGACGAGTTCCTGCTCGCCGGGTTCGTCGTCGTCGTCCTCGGCGGCTTCGGCAGCGTTCCGGGCACGCTGCTGGCGAGCGTCGTGCTCGCCGCCATCCAGGTCGGCAGCGTGTCCGCGGGCCTGTCGGACTACTCCAACGCGCTGGCCTTCGGCCTGCTGATCGTGATGCTCATGGTCCGGCCCACCGGCTTCTTCGGCGCCCCGATCGCGGCCCGCCCATGACCGCGACGATCCTCATGGCGTTCGACCTCAACTCGTGGTACCTCACCTACGAGCACCTGATCGCCAACACGGTGATCTACTCGATCGCCAGCCTCGCGCTCTACTTCTCCTTCCGCTGCGGGGTGTTCAACCTCTCGACGGCCGGCGTGATGTCGCTGGGCGCCTACGGCACCGGCATCCTCATCGTCAAGTCCGGCTGGCCCACGCCGGTCGCGCTCCTGGCCGGCACCGTCATCGGCACGGTGGGAGGGGCGCTCGTCGCCCTGCCGGTCATTCGCCTGCGCGGTCACTTCCTGGCGATCGCGACGCTCGGCTTCGCCGCCGTCATCCAGGAGCTGGCGGGCAGCTTCACCGGGCTGACCGGTGGCTCGGCCGGCCTGCTGGGGATCACGGGCACCGTCGGCATGCCGGCGCTGCTGATCCTGCTGGCGATCGCGGTCTACGCCGCCTTCGCGCTGCGCCGCCATCGCGTCGGGCGCGCGTGGGACGCGATCCGCGTCGACGAGTCGGCGGCCGCCGCGGCCGGCGTGCCGGTCATGCAACTGAAGTTGTTGGCCTTCGTCGTCAGCACGGTGCTGGCCGCGCTGGCCGGCGGCCTGTTCGCGGTCGCCAACCTCGTGCTGGTCCCGCAGCTCTTCGGCTTCGGGCTGCTCACCAACCTGCTCGTCTACACGCTGCTGGGCGGCATCGCCAACCCGCTCGGCCCGGTCGCCGGCGCGTCGATCATCTCGACGATGCCGTCGTGGCTGACGGCGGCCGGCGCCTACCTCGACGTCGTCACCGGCGTGCTGCTGATCCTGGTCGTGACCTACGCGCCCGGCGGCCTCGTGCAGCTCGCCGGCTCGACCACGCGGCTGGTGCGCGGTGCCGCGGGCCGGCTCCGGCGGCGCGCACCCGCTCCCCCGAGCCTGGCGACCGCGGCCCCCGGCAACGCCGCCGCGCCGAGCGCCGAGGTCGTGGTTCCCAAGCCCTCGGCGCCGCCCCGCAAGCTCATGGACGCCGACGTCGAGGAGGCGCACCTCAAGATCGTCGACCTCGCCAAGCACTACGGCGGCGTCAAGTCGGTCGACGGCGTGAGCCTGGAGATCCGGCCGGGCGAGACCGTCGCGCTCATCGGCCCCAACGGCGCCGGCAAGACCACGCTGCTGAACTGCGTCAGCGGCCTCGTCCGCCGCACCAGCGGATCGGTCGTCGTCAACGGGCAGCGCATCGACGGCTGGTCCCCGCAGCGCATCGCGGCGGAGGGGCGCATCCGGCGCACCTTCCAGACGCCGCGCGTCCTGCCGGGGATGAGCGTGATGGCCAACGTGCTGATCGGCCTGCACGCCGAGATCGCCGGCGGCCTGGGCAGCGCGCTGCTGCGCCTACCCGCCGGCCGCCGCTCCGAGCGCGACGCCCGTGCGCGGGCGATGACCGCGCTGGAGGTCGTCGGGCTGGCCGACGTCGCCGGCGCGATCGCCAGCGACCTGCCCTACGGCCTGCAGCGCCGCGTCGAGCTCGCCCGCGCGCTGGTCGCCAACCCGTCGATCCTGCTGCTCGACGAGCCGGTCGCCGGCCTGTCGACCGAGGAGGCCGACGCCCTGAAGGAGATCCTCCGTGACGTCGTGCGCACCACCGGCTGCTCCGTGGTCTTCGTCGACCACAACATGCCGTTCGTCGTCGACATGGCCGACCGCATCGTCGTGCTGAACTTCGGCCGGCTGCTGACCAGCGGCACGGCGGCCGAGATCCAGGCGCACCCGCAGGTCATCGAGGCCTATCTCGGCGGCGCCGACCACGGGGTGGTGCCGGCATGAGCACCGCCGTGCTCGAGTGCGCCGACGTCGAGGTCGCCTACGGCGCGGTGCAGGCGGTCCGCGGCGTCTCGCTGCACATCGAGCCGTCCGAGGCGGTCGCCCTGCTCGGCGCCAACGGCGCCGGCAAGTCGAGCCTGATCTCGGCGCTCGTGGGCCTGCCGCTGCGCGGCGGCGGCACCGTCCACCTCGGCGCGCGCGACGTCACGCGCCGCGCCTCGTACCGGCGCGTGAAGGCGGGCCTGGCGGTCGTGCCCGAGGGACGCCGCGTCACCGGGACGCTGTCGATCGAGGAGAACCTCGAGCTCGGCGCGTTCTGGAGCGGCAAGGCGCGCCGCGCGGAGACCAAGAAGCTCGTCTGGGAGATCTTCCCCCACCTCTACGACCGGCGCGCGCAGGCGGCCGGAACGTTGAGCGGCGGCGAGCAGCAGATGCTCGCGATCGGCCGGGCGATCATGTCCGAGCCGCGCGTGGTGCTCATGGACGAGCCGACGATGGGCCTCGCGCCCAAGATCGTCGGCGACGTGCTGGAGGCCATCCGCAACATCATGGCCGAGCGTGAGCTGTCGATGCTCATCGCCGAGCAGAACGCGCACGCGGCGCTCGCCATCTGCACCCGTGGCTACCTCATGAAGGACGGACTGATCGTGCACGAGGGCTCGTCCTCGGAGCTGGTCTCGTCCGGCCTCCTCGCGTCCATGTACCTCTCGTGAAAGGGAGACCGAGATGACCCAGCCGTATTGGCAGACGAGGAAGAACACGTTCAAGGAGCGCATCCGCACCGAGCCCGCAGTGGCCATGTGGCTCACCGTTCCGTGGCCGCCGCTGGCGGAGATCGTCGGAGCGGCGGGGGCCGACGCGACGTTCATCGACCTCGAGCACACGACGATGACCCTGGAGACCGCCGAGGCGCTGATCATCGCGTCGGAGGCGGCGGGCGTGACCCCGATCGCGCGCCCGGCGGGCATCGACGCCCACACCTCCAGCAAGCTGCTCGACGCCGGGGCGATGGGCCTGATCTTCGCCAACATCCGCACCGGGGCGCAGGCCGCCGAGGCCATCGCCGGCACGCTGTACCCGCCGGCCGGCACGCGCGGATGGGGCGGTTCGCACACGCGCTACGCGATGTGGGAGGGCGGTGCCGCCGCCACCCAGCTGCGCGAGAGCGATCCCGCCAAGCGCGGCGTCTACTCACCGCAGTACGTCGAGAAGGCCACCAACGACATCCTGCGCGTCTTCATCGTCGAGAGCGTCGAGGGCGTCGAGAACATCGACGACATCCTCGCCGTCGAGCACCTCGACGCCGTGCTGTTCGGCTGGGCCGACTACGCCGCCGACGTCGGGTTCGACGTCGAGGCGTGCCAGGCCGCGGCCGACCTCGTGTACCGCAAGTGCCGCGAGCGGGGCGTGGGGATCTCGGTGTCGATCGGCCAGGCCGGCGAGACCGGCTGGTACCCGGGCTCCTTCTACATCGCGGGCATCGACTGCCTGCTGATGAGCTCGGCCCTCACCAATTCCGTCCAGCAGGCAAAGCAGGCGATCGGGTGACCAGCCCGGCGCGCGCAGAAGGAGCACCCATGGAGACCAGCGAGCAGCAGCAGGTCCAGTCCACCGTCGTCGGCCAGCTCGGCAAGATCGTCTACGCCCAGCTCGCGCCCGGCGCCGACCTCTACACGAGCATCGTCGACGTCTGCAAGGCCGAGCAGATCGAGACCGGGCTCGTCCTCAACATCACCGGGGCGCTGACCAAGACGCGCCTGAGCACGCCGGTCAAGAAGGACCGCGTGGAGGCGCCGCCGGAGTTCATCGAGCTCGACGGCCTGGCCGAGGCGACCGGCACCGGGTACATCGGCCGCACGGTCGACTCGTGGAAGTCCCAGGTGTCGCAGATCACGTTGACCGCCGGCGATCCGTTCCTCCACGTGCACCTCGTGGTCAGCGTCGGTGGCGAGACGCACTGCGGCCATCTGATCGAGGGCTGCCTGGTGCGCTCGCTGCACCCCAAGTCGCACTTCGTGGTCGTCATCGCCGACACCCAGGGCATCGACCTGTCCTTCCACCGCGACGACGACAGCGGCGTCGAGACCTACCCCAACGGCCTGCCGTTCTACGAGCTCGCCGCGCAGGGCTAGACCCGTCGCGCGCCCGGCCCGGCCGGGCGCGCGACGTTCCCCTGCGCCGGCGCCGCCAGCCACCCGACCCCGCGCCGGGTCCCGTTGCGCTCGCCCGTCGACTTGCCGAACCGGGCCGCCGCCCGCAGCACGGCCTCGCGGTAGTCGCCCAGCCCGAGGGCGTCCAGCGCCGCCGCGTCGAAGGCGCGCGAGTGCTCGCGGACGCGGCGCAGGTCCCAGCTGCCGGTCATCAGCCCGTTGTAGGGGGTGAAGAGCAGGTGCTCCTCGCGGTGCAGCTCGGTCTCCAGGCGCTCGGCCAGGGTGAGCAGCTCGTCCGACCGTGAGCCGTCGAGCTGCTCCAGGCCGATCGGCAGCGTGCGCATCGTCCCGCGGCCGAGGTTGAAGTCGTCGGCGGTGCTCATCCACCACAACAGCCCGAGCTCGCCGGCCATCAGCGCGAAGGCCAGCAGCTGGTCCTCGCGCGTGGCGAAGGACAAGGACTTGTCGGCGGGCGGTGCGACGCGCCGGCGCGCCGCGTCGTAGACCGGTGGCACCGTCGTGTAGACGGGCAGGTAGTACAGGGCGAAGGCCTTGAACCCGACGGCGAACTCGCCGCCGCGGACGACCCGCGTGCCGACCCGCGCGCCGCGCGCCGTCAACGCCATCAACAACGCGGCGACCTCGTCGTCGCCGGTCCGCGGCAGCCAGAGCGCGTGGCGCACCTCCGCCGGGAGCGCGGCGTAGCGCAGCGTGTCGAACAGCGCGCCGCGGGCGCCGGCCTGCCAGCGGCGCGTCGCCGTGGTGCGCACGGCGCCGGGCTGCGGGCTGGTCGCCACGATGATCGGCCGCACGCCGACGCTCGACGTGAACAGCGCCGACGGGTTGCGCGAGAACGTCGCCACCCACACGCTGCCCTGCTCCAGCACGACCCGGCGCGCCGCGGCGTGCCCGGCGCTGAACTGGAAGGCGATCGGCAGCACCATCGCGAACCGGCCGGCGGGCGCGAGCAGCTCCAGCGCGCGCTCGACGCACGGCGCGTAGACGTCGGGCAGTCCGGCCGTCGCATAGCCGTCGATCGCGTAGCCGATGCGTCCGCGCGCGATGAACGGCGGGTTGCCCAGGACGACGTCGAAGCCGCCGGCGACGTCGCCGAACACGTCGGCGTCGAGCAGCAGGTTGCCGGCGCGCAGGATGTCGTCGAGGTCAGGGAGCGGCTCGATCTCGCCGCGCGCCTCCAGCGTCGAGGCCAGCGCCAGGAACAGCCGCACCTTCGCGATCTCCAGCGCCTCGGGCATCAGGTCGAGCCCGTGAAGGTTGTGGAGCACCGCGTGCCGGCGGCGCGCGTAGGCGTCGTTGGGATGGCGGTCGGCCTCGTCGACGACGCGCCGCAGCGCCGGCGACGAGACGCCGCTCGCGTTCTCCTCGCGCGCCCGCGTGAGCAGGAGGCCGTAGACCTCGTCGAGCACGCCGAGCGCCGCGAACAGGAACGCGCCCGAGCCGCAGGTGGGGTCGATGACCGTGGTGGCGGTCACCTCCTCCCAGGCGGCCGTCACGTCGGCGGCGGAGCGCAGCCGGCCGATGACGTCGGCCAGCAGCGCCTGCGCGTCGAGGTTGTGGGAGATCAGGTCGTCGACCGTGCGCACCTCGCCCGCAGCGATCGTCGCCAGCAGCCGGTCGGCGTGGGCGCGGCGGTCGAGCGTCTCGATCCACGACTCGTCGGCGAGCTGCAGCGCGCGGTCGGGAGGTCCCGGAACCTGTGGCACGGCGCGCCACCGTCCGGCCGCCGTGCGGCCATGGAGCAGCGCCGCCGGGACGTAGCGCGCAGGCTCCTCCCGGACCAGCCGCGCCCAGCCGATCCCGCAGCGCGCGGCGATGCGCTCCAGCAGGCGCGGCACGAGCGTGACGCCGGCCATGTAGCCGGTCACGTCGTTGTTGGTGTAGTACGCGCCGCCCTGCTTCTGGCCGGTCGAGGTCAGGTTGACGTAGCGCTCGAAGATCGCGCCGATCACGCCGGGGTCGACCGCGTCGGGCTCGCCGGCGGGGCGCGCGCCGAGGTGCCACGTGAACGCGTCGAGGAGGTCGAGCACGCGCTCGAGCTCGCGGTCGGCGACGCCGATCGTGTGGGCCTGCTCGAGCTCGTGCTCCTCGAAGAGGCCGCCGCCGACGTAGGGGACCTCGCCGACGATCGCCGCGATCTCCGCGTCGGGGTAGGCCTGCTCGCGCGAGCCGAGCCCGTGATGGAAGAGCGGCAGCAGCAGCTCGCGGTAGAACGCGTCGGGACCGCGGAGCCGGCGGGTCGCGTCCAGGCTGGTGCGCAGGTAGGCGCGGTCGCCGTGGAGGAAGCCGCGCTTCTCCAGGAAGGTGACGAACATCAGCCGGTGCAGCAGCAGCGACGCGTAGCGGCGCCGCGCCTCGGTGCCGCCCAGCCCGGTGATCCGCTCCTCCAGCGCTGCGTGGCAGCTGGCGTACCGCCCGAAGAAGCGGTCGGTGATCTTCTCGGCGTCGAACTGGGCCACCAACCTCGAAGACCCTACTGCGGCGTGCGACCCACTAGGCCGGGGCCGGCAGCAGGGGCGACGCCGGCCGGCGCGCCATCCCGCGCGGCTCGGCGAGGAGCTCGAGCATGAGCGCGGTGTCGGCGATGGCGACGCCCGTCAGGTGGGCCTCGCGGCCCGCGAAGTCCGCGACGATCGCATCGATCGCCT
>JAOPZP010000196.1 GCA_025964055.1 Conexibacter sp. | reverse complement strand
TCGAGGCGGCGGACGCTGTCGCACGGCGCGGCCACCTCCCTGCGCGCCCAGCTCGACGCGATCGTCTGGACGCTCGACCGCATGCTCGACGCCGTGACGGCCGAGACGCCCGACACGGCCCGCGCCTCGGCGGCGCTCGACGCCGCCCAGCTGCAGGTCGCGCTGCTGCCCCTGGTCCGCCGCCTGCCCGACGCCGTGGGCGAGCGCGTCGCCGCCGATCGCGCGGCGACGCTGCAGGCGCTGGACCGCGCGCGCACCGAGGGACTGACCGCGATCGTGCGGCTGGCCGCCACCGGTCCGGCGCTGCAGGGCGAGATGGTGCACATCCGCGCGGTCGTCCTCAACCGCGGCCTTGCGGCCGTGCGGGACGGGAAGCTCACGGTCGCCGGCCCCGCCGGCTGGGCCACGGCCTCCGTCGACGTGCCGCCGATCGCCCCGGGCGCGGCTGAGACCGTCGAGCTCGACCTGCCGGTGCCGGCCGACGCGCCGTCGGGCAGCCAGGTGCCGCTGACCGGAACGCTCGCGTTCCGCCAGGGACTGCGGTCGAGGACCTCGACGGGCGTCCTGGGTCTCGTCGTCCGGCCCGCCCTGGATCTCAGCACCGACACGCCGGTCGTCCCGCTGGCGGCCGGGGGCGTCAACCGCGCCGTCGTGCACGCCGTCAACCACACCGGCCGCGATCTCCCGGTCCGGATCGTCGCGAAGGCGGCTGACGGGATCACCGTCGATGCGCCGGCGGACCCCGTGGTCGTCGCCGCGGGCGCCACCCAGGACATCTCGCTGCCGCTGCGCAACGCGTCGATCACCAGCGGCGAGAGCGAGCTGACCGTCACGGCGGACGCCGCGGGCGGGGCACACGCCGAGGAGGTGCTCACGCTGCGCCACAGCGCCAACCTCGCCCTCAACGGGGTGGGAGCTCCGTGGCCGGCGCCGTTCGCCTCCAGCCAGCAGCCCGACTTCGGGCCGGCGCTGGCGACCGACGGATCGGCGTCGACGTTCTGGGTCTCGGTGGGCACGACCGTGGCCACCGGCCCGAGCCCGTCGAACCCGATCGCGCTCGGGTCCGACCTCGGCGCGCCGGTCACCGTCGGCCGGGTCATCATGACGCCACGCAGCGGCTACGGGCCCAAGACCTACACCATCGACGTCTCCGACGACGGGACGACCTGGCGGCAGGTGGCGAGCGTGCCGGCGGCCGCGTCGTCTGGCCCGACCGCGACGTCCTTCGCCCCCACGGTGGCGCGCTGGGTGCGGATCCGGATCACGGTGGGCTGGGACCGCGGCGGGGCGGCGCGCAACGTCCAGGTCGCCGAGCTGGACGTGCGGCCGGCCTAGATCATCGGCGGCTTCCGTCCCGGCGCAGAGCCGGGCGGCAGTCGCCACCGGGCGGCGTGCAGATCGAGCGTGAGAACCTCGGGTTTTTGGGCAAGGCGGGCGGCATGGACGACGCCTGCACCACGAGCATCCTCGCGCGCCGAGGGCAGCAGCCGGCGACCATCGCCGACCTCCAGCGCATCGGACCTCCGCCCGGCCGGTCCCCGACGACGGCGATCGGGATCACGGGCTCCTACGGCGGGCTCAACGCCGGCGACGAGGCGATCCTGACCGCGATGATCGCCGCCCTGCGCGGGGCGCTGAGCGACGTGTCGCTGACGGTCTTCTCGCGCGTGGCCCCGCAGACGCGTGCGCATCACGCGGTCGAGGCAGTGGTCCCGGTGCGCTCCCTCGCCCGCAAGGACGTGCGCCGGCACGTCGCCTCGCTGGACCTCCTGCTGCTCGGCGGAGGCGGCATCCTGTACGACGGCGAAGCGCGCCACTACCTCCGGGAGGTGCGCCTGGCCCAGCAGGCGGGGGTCGCCACGATGGCCTACGCCGTCGGCGCCGGGCCGCTGACCGACCCGGAGGACCGCCGCATCGTCCAGGAGCTGCTGCCGCTGATGGACGCCGTGACGGTGCGCGACGCCGGCGCCGGCCGGATCCTCGAGGACATCGGCGTCGACTGCGACGTCGAGGTCACCGCCGATCCCGCGCTCCTGCTCGACCCGGAGCCCTTCAGCGACACGCAGCTGCGGCTGGAGGGCATTCCGCCCGGGCGCCGGCTGGTCGGCCTGTCGCTCCGCGAGCCCGGGCGCGCCGCGCCGGGGCTCGACGCCGAGGACGCGCACCGGGTGCTTGCGCAGGTCGCCGACTTCGCCGTCGACCGCTTGGAGTGCGACATCGTGTTCATCCCGATGGAGGAGTGCGACATCCGGCTGTCGCACGCCGTCATCTCCCGCATGATGCGCGCCCACCGGGGGCACGTGCTGACGGGCCGGTACTCACCCCGCGAGCTCCTTGGGTTGATGCAGCACTTGACGATGGTCATCGGCATGCGGCTGCACCTCCTGATCTTCGCCGCGCTGGCCGACGTGCCGCTGTTCGCCCTCCCCTACGCCCCCAAGGTGGCGGACTTCCTCGACGCCATCGGCACGCCGCCCAACGGCCGCCTCGACGGCGAGTCGGTCGGTGCGCTGCTGGCGGCGATCGACCGCGCCTGGGATCTGCGCCAGCAGCGTGCCGCCGACACGTCCAAGCACGTCGCAGCCCTGCGCCGGCGCTCGTCGCGAACGGTCGACATCGCCCTCGACTGCCTGGCGCGCGCGCCGGCGACCGGCCGATCGGCGTTACGCGCATGAACGAGCGGCAGGCCGAGATCATCATCGTCGGTGGTGGAACGGGCGGCTGCGCCGCGGCGATGGCCGCCGCCCGCCTCGGGCGGCGGGTCGTGATGACCGAGGCCACGGACTGGATCGGCGGGCAGATGACCAGCCAGGCGGTGCCGCCCGACGAGCACCCGTGGATCGAGGACTTCGGCTGCACGCGGAGCTGGCGGCGATTCCGCGATGGGGTCCGGGCGTGCTTCCGCGACCACTTCCCGCTGCGCGGCGAGGCGATGGTGGACGAGCGCACCCATCTGGGCGGAGCGCTGGTGACCAAGGTTCCGTGCCCGCCGGAGGTCGCCTTCAAGATCGTCGAGCAGCTGCTGCTGCCCGACAAGATCGCGGGCCGCATCCGGCAGCTGACCCGCACCCGACCGGTCGCCGCCGAGGTCGACGGCGACCGCGTGCGATCGGTCACCGTCGAGCACCTCGAGACCGGCGAGCAGACGGTCCTGCACGGCGCCTACTTCCTGGATGCGACCGATGCCGGGGACGTGCTGGCGCTCACCGGCACGGAGTACGTGACGGGCCGCGAGTCGGTCGACCAGACCGGCGAGCCACATGCCACCGCCGATGCCGATCCGCTCGACATGCAGGCGATCACGTGGTGCTTCGCGCTCGATCACCTGCCCGGCGAGGACCACACCATCGACCGGCCCGAGGACTATGACTTCTGGCGCAACTTCAGGCCCGAGTTCTGGCCCGACCGGCTCCTCTCGTGGCAGGCTCCGGATCCGGTCGATCCCCAGCGCCCGCGACGGATGACGCTCTTCGACGACGGCAGCGCGGACCACCCGTTCCCCCTGTGGCGCTACCGGCGGCTGATCGAGCGCGAGCAGTTCATCCCGGGGACGGTCGACAGCGACATCACCCTGGTCAACTGGCCGCAGAACGACTACTTCCTCGGGCCGGTGATCGACGTCGACGCGGACGAGGCGGACCGCCATCTGCGCGGCGCGCGACAGCTCAGCCTCTCGCTGCTGTACTGGATGCAGACCGAGGCGCCGCGGCGCGACGACGGCCACGGCTATCCGGGTCTGCGGCTGCGCGGCGACCTGATGGGCACGTCCAACGGCCTCGCCAAGGCGCCGTACCTCCGCGAGTCCCGGCGGATCCGCGCCCGCCGCACGATCGTCGAGCAGGACCTCACGCCGCTCACGCGCCCGAAGGGAGCCGTCCGCTACACGGACTCCGTCGGCGTCGGCGCCTACCGGATCGACCTGCATCCCAGCACCGGCGGGCGCACCTACATCGACGTGCCGAGCTGGCCCTTCGAGATCCCGCTGTCGGCCCTGATCCCGGTGCGCATGGAGAACCTCCTGCCGGCGGCCAAGAACATCGGGACGACGCACATCACTACGGGGTGCTACCGCCTGCACCCGGTCGAGTGGAACATCGGCGAGGCGGCGGGCTTCCTCGCAGCGCACTGCCTCGAGACGGGCGCCACGCCACAGCAGATCAGCGACGACGGGGCGCGGACGCAGGCGTTCCAGCGCCTGCTCGACGACCACGGCATCGAGCGCCACTGGCCGACCCTGCGGCCGCTCTGAGCGGCGCCGGCAGCGACATCGCCGTCAGGCCATCGCCCTTGCACTCCGTGCGCCGATCGCAAAGTCCCAGCAAGCGCCGAATTGCCGGACGCCGGTCGTCAGTTCTGGGGGCTTGACCGCGGCGGGGCGCCGACGCCAAGGTCCACCCATGGAGCCCCGTGATCAGTGGTCGCCCCGTCACAGCACGCTCATGCGTCAGCGCGCCCTCGTGCTCGCCGTCCTGCAGCGCGGCGTGCACGACATGCCCGCAGCGCTGCCGGCTCGCCGGACCCCGCGCCGGCGTCTGGGCGGCGGCGCGCCGGACGCGCACCGGGCAGGCTCGTCCTAGCTGAGGCGAGCGTCAGGGGCTCGCGCCCATGGCGGCGGCCGTCACCTGCAAGGCTGCCGGGAGAGATGCGACCGTTCTCGCTCACCTCCGACGCAGGCGGGGGCTCCGTGGGCGTGCTGGTGACGCCGTCGGCGGAATGCGGGCCGCAGCTGCTCATGATGCAAGCGTGGGCGGCCGAGCAGGGCGTGGAGGTCGTCGACCTGGGGACGAGCGCCGCGCCCAACGGGCTGGGCCCCGGCTGTGGGCTGGTGATCGCGCTCGGCGGCGACGGCACGATCCTGCGCGCGTTGCAGCTGGCGATGCCCCACGAAGTCGGAGTGCTCGGCATCAACTTCGGCAACGTGGGCTTCCTGGCCGACTGCCATCGGGACGACTTCCACGGGGCGCTGGAGCGCGTCGCTCGGGGGGAGGCGAGCATCGACGAGCGCACGGCCCTCGTCGCCACGATCGGGACCGAGCCGCCCCGCACGGTCGTCGCCTTCAACGACGTCGTGATCGCCCGCCGCGCGGGCCACGGGACGGCGCGGCTCAGGGTCGAGGTCGACGGCGAGACGGTCCTCCAACTGCGGGGCGACGGCGTCGTCGTCGCGTCACCGACCGGGTCGACCGCCTACAACGTCGGTGCTGGTGGTCCGGCGGTCGCGCCGTCCCTGGACGCCATCGTCGTCACGCCGCTGGCCACGCAGGGCAGCCGGCTGCGATCGCTCGTACTGGACGGCGGGGACACCGTCCGCGTCGCGACCGAGCCCGGCAGCGCGCCCTTGAGAACCGAGATCGACGGCCGGATCATCAACGACCTCCCGATGCCCGGAGTCCTCGAGGTCCGTGCGGCACCGCAGAAGGCCCGACTGGTTCGCACACGACCGCGAACGTTCTACAGCGACCTGGCGCACGGGCTGTGAAAGCGGGCGGCGAGTGCGGCCGCTTCGGTGGCGCGGCGGACGCGTCTCCGACGTGCGACGCCCTGCCCGCGGTCCTCGGTGATCGCGCCCTCGGCGAGTGCCTGCCGGCGCTTCTCGGCGGTCAAGTCATAGTGATCGCGATCCGGGCGTCCGGGACGATGCTGGAACCAGCGACGCCGGAGGCCGAGGCGTGCGGCGAAGGCATGGAGCTCCTCCGCCGTGTCCGCCTGCAGATGCCCGCCGCCAGACCAGATGCCCCATTCCCCGTGCAGAAACGCGTGGTCGACGTACACGGCCATGGCCGCCGATGGTATGTCGTGAGCGACTCCGGCGCTGACCCGCGGTACGGTCGCGGCCGTGACCGCCGACGAGCTCCGCGACTGGTGCCTCTCGATGCCGGGCGCGATCGAGGACTTCCCGTTCGCCCCCGGACTGTCGGTCTTCAAGATCGGCGGCAAGGTGTTCGCCCTGACCCGGCTGAGCGCCACGCCGCTGCAGGTGAGCGTCAAGTGCGATCCGCTGCTGGCCGAGTCGTTGCGCGAGTCCTACATGTCGATCGTGCCCGGCTACCACCTCAACAAGCGGCACTGGATCACGATCACGATGTCCCAGGACGCCGACGACGCCATGGTCTACGACCTCGTCCAAGACAGCTACGACCTGGTCAAGCCCCGACGCAGGGGTGAGCCTCGTCGGGACGCCGGGCGCCGCACCTAGCGGTCAGCCGCACATGGCCGCCGACGACGTGCGTCACCGTTGTGTCGCTGCCAGCGCCTTCACCGCCGGGATGGCGAGCGCGGTGGGGTCCTCCCCGGTGTTGAGCGCGAACGAGATCGTCGCGTTCGAGGGGTGCGCGCGCCCGGTGTAGGAGCGGTAGCCCGGGGCGCCGCCCAGGTGACCGATCAGCTGTGCGCCGCCGGGCAGGGCGC
>JAOPZP010000187.1 GCA_025964055.1 Conexibacter sp. | reverse complement strand
GACGCACCGGATGCGCACTCGTCATTGCCGACCGGCGGCGTCCGCGGCGCCGACGCGCCGGAGCGGAGCTCCCGGACGCTCGCACCGCCCGCCCAGGCGCCACTGCGCCCGCACCACGCCCCCGCGCCCCGCCTCTCCTAAACTCGCGGGTCGCATGATCGACCGCGAACAGGTTCTGCACGTCGCCAAGCTGGCGCGCCTCGAGCTCAGCGAGGACGAGGTCGGCCGGATGGCCACCGAGCTCTCGGGCGTGCTCGGGCACATCGAGAAGATCGGCGAGCTGTCGCTGGACGACGTGCCGCCGACCAGCCACGTCGTCGAGGTCGAGAACGCCCTGCGCGCCGACGTCCCGCGCCCGTGCCTGCCGCGCGAGGTCGTGCTCGAGCAGGCGCCCGCGGTCCAGGACGGCGGCTTCCTCGTCCCCAGCCCGCAGGCCTAGGGCGCATCGCATGACCGACATCACCGCCCTCACCGCCAAGCAGGCCGCCGACGCCGTCGCCTCCGGCGACCTCGACCCGACCGAGCTCTTCGAGGCCTACCGCGCCAAGGCCGCGGCCGACGACCTCAACGCCTACACCTGGGTCGCCGACGCGGCTCCGGCGGCCAACGGGGTCGCCACCACGCCGCTGGCCGGCGTCCCGCTCGCCGTCAAGGACCTCTTCGCCACCAAGGGCGTCCCGAGCCAGGCCGGCTCGCGCATCCTCGAGGGCTACCGCCCGCCCTACACCGCCTCGGTCGTCGAGCGCCTCGCGCAGGCCGGCGCGCCGCTGCTGGCCAAGACCAACCAGGACGAGTTCGCGATGGGCTCCTCCAACGAGAACTCCGCCTACGGCCCGGTGCTCAACCCGTGGGACCGCACGCGCGTGCCGGGCGGCTCGTCGGGCGGCAGCGCCGCGGCCGTCGCCTCCGGCAGCGCGCCGTGGGCGCTGGGCACCGACACCGGCGGCTCGATCCGCCAGCCCGCCGCGCTCACCGGCATCGTCGGGCTCAAGCCGACCTACGGCACCGTCAGCCGCTACGGGATGATCGCCTTCGCCTCGTCGCTGGACCAGGCCGGCCCGCTGACGCGCGACGTCACCGACGCCGCGCTGCTGTACCGCCACATGGTCGGCCAGGACCACTGCGACTCGACCTCGCTGCAGCATCCCGAGGAGATCGTCCTGCCGACCGCCCAGCGGCTGGACGGCATCACGCTCGGAGTGCCCGAGGACCTCACCGGCGAAGGCGTCGAGGCCGGCGTCCTGGCACGCTTCGAGGAGACGCTGAAGGTCGCCGAGGAGCTCGGAGCCAAGGTCGTGCGGGTCGCGCTCCCGCATGCCGACTACGGCCTGAGCGCCTACTACGTGATCGCGCCCGCCGAGGCGTCGTCCAACCTCTCCCGCTTCGACGGCGTCCGCTACGGCAAGCGCGTCGACGCCGACGATCTGCTGACGATGTACACCACGACGCGCCACGACGGCTTCGGCGCCGAGGTCAAGCGGCGCATCATGCTGGGTACCTACGCGCTGTCCTCGGGCTACTACGACGCCTACTACGGCCGCGCGCAGCGGGTGCGCACGAAGATCGCCGAGGACTTCGCCACCGCCTTCCAGACCGTCGACTTCGTGGTGACGCCGACCGCGCCGACCGTCCCGTTCAAGTTGGGGTCCAAGACCTCGGACCCGCTCGAGATGTACCTCAACGACTACTTCACCGTGCCGATCTCCCTGGCCGGCCTGCCCGCGATCTCGATCCCGGCGGGCCTGAGCGAGGGGCTGCCGGTCGGCTTCCAGCTCGCGGGCCCGGCGTTCAGCGAGAACCGCGTCCTGGACGCCGCGCACGCGCTGGAGCAGGCCATCGGCTTCGACGCGACGGCCGGGAGGGCCGGCTGACCATGAGCGCGACCGACACCACCGCCACCGAGTACGAGACGGTCATCGGCCTGGAGATCCACGTCCAGCTGGCGACCAACACCAAGATGTTCTGCGGCTGCGCGCTGAGCTTCGGCGAGCCCCCCAACACGCGCACCTGCCCGGTCTGCCTCGGCCTGCCCGGCGCCCTGCCGGTCGCCAACGCCGAGGCCATCCACTACGGGTTGATGATGGGGATGGCGCTGGGCAGCACGCTGGCGCCCCGCTCGATCTTCCACCGCAAGAACTACTTCTACCCCGACTCGCCGAAGGGGTACCAGATCAGCCAGTACGACGAGCCGCTGTGCCTCGGCGGGCAGCTCGGCGACGTGCGGATCCACCGCGTCCACCTCGAGGAGGACGCGGCCAAGCTCGTGCACGTCGGCGCCTCGGGCCGGCTGCACGCCTCCGACGCCTCGATCGTCGACTTCAACCGCTGTGGCACGCCGCTGGCCGAGATCGTCACCGAGCCCGATCTGCGCGACGCCTCCACCGCCGCCGAGTGGCTGCGCATGCTCCGCGCGACGCTGCGCACGCTCGGCGTCAGCGACGTCAACATGGAGGAGGGCTCGCTGCGCTGCGACGCCAACATCTCCATCCGCCCGGTCGGCTCCACCGAGCTGGGCACGAAGACGGAGCTCAAGAACATGAACTCGTTCCGCTACATCGAGCGTGGCATCCGCGCCGAGGTCGCCCGGCAGACCGCGATCGTGCGCGCCGGCGGCCAGGTCGAGCAGGAGACCCTGCACTTCGACCCCCGGACCGAGGCCATCACGTCGCTGCGCTCCAAGGAGGAGGCGCACGACTACCGCTACTTCCCCGAGCCCGACCTGTCGCCGGTGGCCATCACGCCGGACATGCTCGAGCGCGCGCAGGCGGCGCTGCCCGAGCTGCCGCTGGCGCGCGCCGAGCGCTTCGAGCGCGACCTCGGCCTCAGCGCCGACAGCGCGCACCTGCTCGCGTTCCGCACCGAGCTGGGCGACTTCTTCGAGGCCGCGCTGGGCGAGAACGGGTCGCAGGCGGCCGAGCCGCAGCCGCTGGCCAACTGGGTGGCCAACGAGCTCGTCGCGCGTCTGGGAACCGACGCCGACCCGGCCGCGTCGAACGTCGCACCGGGCGCGCTGGCGCGCCTGGTGGCGATGGTCGGCGCCAAGCAGGTGACGCAGGGCGGCGCCCGTCAGGTGCTCGACAAGCTGGTCGCCGGCGGCGGCGACCCCGACGCGATCGTCGCGGCCGAGGGCCTGGGCGCGGTGGGCGGCTCCGACGAGCTGGCCCCGATCGTCGAGGCGGCGCTGGCGGCCAATCCCGACGTGGCCGACCGGCTGCGCGGCGGCGAGATGAAGCCGATCGGCGTCATCGTCGGCCACGTCATGCGCGAGACCAAGGGCCGCGCCGACGGCGGCGAGATCACGCGGCTGGTGCGCGAGCAGCTCGGGTTGTAGGGCGCGTGTGGGGAGTACGATCGGCGTACCCCCGCAAACGCGCTCAGGAGGGAACGCATGTCACGTCTCGTGCGCATGGACCGCACCGGCCACACGACGCTCGCCGAGTGGCGTGCGGGAGACCCCGAGGCCGTCGAGGCGGCCGTCGAGGCCTTCCGCGCCGAGCTCGACCGCGGCTACTTCGCGATGGTCTCCACCGGTGAGGGCCACGCCGAGCAGGTCAAGGAGCTCCCGGTCGACGCCGACCTGGTGATCCTGCGGCTGCCGATCAGCGGGGGCTGATGGAGGGCGCGGACGGCGTCCTGCCCGAGACTGCGGTCCGCAGCCGCGGTTCCGCGACGCCGTGCCCGGCGCCGCTGCCCGAAACCGCGGCCGTCCATTGGCGCCCGCGGGCCGACGCCCGGCGCCTGCGCCGCCGCGGCAGCCTGTGGACGCTGACGACGGTCGCCCACGTCGTGCCGTTCGTCGCCGCGGGCGTCGTCCTGTTCCTCGTCCAGCCGCTGGCGGTCGCCGTGAGCCTGGCGAGCTTCGCCCACGCCTGGATCATCCCCGAGCTCTACGCCGCCCGCGGGGCCAACGTGGTCCGTCCGCGGGCGCGCGCCGGCGCCGCCGCCGAACGGACCGCGCTCGGCCTGCTCGGCGACCTCGTCGGGCA
>JAOPZP010000597.1 GCA_025964055.1 Conexibacter sp. | reverse complement strand
GACGATGTCGTCGACGTCGCGCAACGGGAGAGCCTCGGCCAGGCGACTGTCGGCCCGCTTCAGGCGCTCCTTGGCGTGCGCCTTGGAACGTGAAGGACGCGGAGGATCGATGACGGCTGCCGTGCTGTTGGGGACTTCGTTGCGACCCATGCGGACAGAATACGAGATGTAAGAGATATCCGCAAGATGCGTGGCGATCGCTCGGCAGCCGCCGTTGCCCGCGTGCCTCAGCGCCTGGCCTTGGCCTTGCCCAGTCGGAGCCGCCGAGGCCCAGGGCCCCTGACTGAGCGGCACTTCGACGGCGTAGGGCCCGACGGCGGGGACGACGAACGCCGGGTAGCGGTCGCCGACGCCGCTGATCGAGGCGCCCGGCCCGCCCACGTCATAGAAGTCCACTGTCGCGTTTCCCGACCCGAGTAGCAGGACAGGTGGTAGCTCGGGCGCTGGCCGACGCTGACCGCCGGAGAACGTGTTGTTGTAGGTATCTCACGGGCCGGACGCTGAGGCGAACGGCGTCTGGGCCCGTGCGGCGGGAGCGGCGCCGGCGAACGCCGCCAACGCGCGGAGGACCAGAGCAGCAACCGCGGGGCTTCGGAATGAGGGAGATCACGGCAGAGGACTTCCTGGTCTGGTGGGTGCCGCAGCGCCGCTGGAGACGGCGCTTACGGCTGTTTACTTCTTCGGTTCGGGAACGGTGAGGGTGTGGGACTGTCCGGCGGCAGGAGGTCGGCCGCAACCACCAGGCCGCGCAGGATGACCTACAGGCCCACGGCTTCTACAACCTGCGCGAAAAGGACTGCAGCGGGCGCGGTCGCATGCTGCTGTTTGACCGCAACTGGAAGGTCGTGCGCCAAAGCCCGCGCGCGGGCTCGCGGGTCAGCACCAACAAGACGATCACACTGTGCTCCGTGAAGTACACCGACTGACTGGGCCAGCAGCGGTCAGGCCACTCATGCCCCTGGGGCGGTCGGCGGGTTGTACGCGATCGTGTAGTGCCGGGGGTCAGTCAATGCATTGCAAGCCGACAAGCACCTTGTAGTAGTAGGCGCCGGGTCCGGAGCTTGATCCGGTGATCAGCATGCGACGCCCACAGAAACGAGTCACTACCGTCGCAGTCGTCCTCGCTTCCCTTCACCCCGTAGCTGCATGACCAGCGGTGGTATTTGTACCCGGGTTCGGTCGCGCGAGCTCCCTGCGGCCGGCAGGTGGAGAACAGGTCGTCGTAGGCGTAGCCGTACTTCTTGTGGGCGGCGTCCTTGACGATCTTGCGAGCGCCGTTCTCGGTGTAGAACCACTCGCCTTGGGCGAGGGGCGCGGTGACCGCCAAGGTCAACGCCGCGAGACCCGCGGAGCCCAGCATCCGGATCTTCGGCTGCAACAACATCGCGACCTGGACCTCCCTGTCATCTGACGGCGCCTCATCGTCGGTGCGCCTCATCCGCGCGGACCTTACTTGCAGGAGCCGCGCACAACTACCACGCAAAGGTGTAGTCCGAGAACGCCTGCCACGCGGTCTGCCGGGCGGATCCATGTTCCGCAGGCGTTCCGTTGGCCGGTCCGCCGAACGCGTTGCTCACCCGACGCCGCCGAGCCCTTCCCCGTCGCGTCAGGAGACGCGGATCGACTGGGCTTCGCGGACGCCTTCGTCGACATCGCCTGCGCGCGAACGCCTGCATCAGGTTGGCGCGTCGCATGTGCGCCATCGCCTGGACGCCAGGAAGCTCCTCGCCCGTCAGGGGCGACACGCGCGCTTGGCCCGGGTCGCCGACCAGCGCTGCGGCGCGCTCCACCTCGGCGACGAGGTCAGGCGCGTCAGCACGATGTAGCGCTTGTAGCCGGACCCGACATGACGGCCCGGGGAGTTGTCAGAAGGCGGCAAGAGCCGCGCTCGGCCAACGACGCACGGCAGCAGGTCAACGGCCGCCGACGGAGAACCGTAGGGGCCGTGAGTCTCCTGAGCTTTCAGCGTCCGCCGCGACCGCGAGCCACCGGGGGGATCCGCACTGATGTCCGACGGCTGCTGCCGGGCGTCGCGCTCATCGTGTTGGCGGGCTTCGGCGGCCTGGCAGGGCCCGACTCTGCTGACGCGCGCCTGCCGGTCGGCCGGCCGGTGACGATCGCCTGGGGCGGCGACACCACGCTGGGCTCCTCACATGGCCTGCCGCCGCAGCAGGGCTGGGCGCAGCTCGCGGGAGTCGCCCCCGTGCTGCACGCGGCCGATCTCACCGCCGTCAACAACGAGGGCACGTTCGCCACGGGCGGCTCGTCGAAGTGCGGCGGCGCAGACAGCGACACGTGCTTTGCGTTCCGGGCGCCGCCGGGGAACGCCGCGACGCTGCAGCGCGCCGGGGTCGACATCGCCAACCTCGCCAACAACCATGCGTTCGACTTCGGAGCCGCCGGCTGGCGTCAGACCGTATCGGCGCTGCGACGCCACGGCGTCGGCGTCACCGGCCGCCCGAACGACATCCTCGTGCGCAAGGTGGCCGGTGCCCGCGTGGCGTTCCTGGGGTTCTCGTCCTACCCGTGGACGGCACCGATCGGCGACAGCGCCACCGTCAGGAGCATGGTTCGCCGAGCGCGCGCCAAGGCCAACGTCGTCGTCGTGTTCTTTCACGCCGGCGCCGAAGGCCAAGGTCATGAGCACACGCCGGCCGGACCCGAGAGCTACCTGGGCGAGAGCCGCGGCAACGTTCGCGGGTTCGCGCACGCCGCCATCGAGGCGGGCGCCGACCTGGTCCTGGGCTCCGGGCCCCACGTCCTGCGCGGCGTCGAGCTCTACCACGGCCGTGTCATCGCCTACAGCCTCGGCAACCTCGCCGGCTACCACAACTTCGCGACCGGCGGCACGCTGTCGGTGAGCGGCATCTTACGCGTGACGATCGACCACGACGGCTCGTTTCTGACCGGCCGGTTCTCTTCGCTGCAGCTGGACTCCGCCGGCATCCCTCACCTGGATCCCGCCGGCAGCGCGGGGGCGCTCGTGTCGCAGTTGGGCCGAGACGACTTCGGATCCCAGGCCCTGGTGGTCGGCGCCGATGGCACGCTGAAGCCCACCGCGGCCGATCCACTCCGGCACGGCTAAAGAAGGACCTGACGTCCTGCGCCGACCACCGCGTGTCCGATCAGCTGCACCTCTGCGCGGCCTGGGCGTACATGAGCGCGCGCTGCTTGTAGCCGGCCGGGCTGGGGTGAATGCCGTCGGCGGCCAGCACCCCGGGGTTGGCGGCCGTGTACTGCGCCCACGGCACAATCTTCAGCCGGGCGTCGGCTTCGGAGCCGCGTTGCAGCAGCGCGTTGGCGGCGTGGTAGCTGACGCCGCCGACCGGCGGCCTCGTGATGGTCGCCCAGACCACACAGCCGTTGGGTCCGGCGCGGCGCAAGGTCTCAGCTACAGCCGCGTGCAGGCGCGTGGTCTGAGACGGGTCGTCGTTGGTGAACAGGCTGACTGCCAGCACCGTCTGGGCGGGAGCGCTGAGCGTCGTGGCGCTCAGCACGCGCATCCCTTCGGACAGCGGCCGTCCGACGCGCCCGTCGATGCTTACGTGCCACCCCGGTAGGTCAGCGGCCAGCCAGGGCCGCATGCCGACCGCCAAGCTGTCGCCGATCACCACCATGGTCCCCCGTGACGTCGAACCCGTCGGCGGCGCGACGGGCGCGGGGGCCGGCGCGGTCGCCGCGCCATCCCCCGCTCCACCGCCACCGGACGACGAACCCCCGTTCGAGGTCGACGGCGTCGAGTTCGGCCGGCGATGCGGCGCCCGGCGGGCTGCGGGCTTGCGCACCCTGACGGTCACCGTGGCCGGGGCGCTCTGCTCGTCTGCTGTTGCGTACTCGGCGGTCACCGTCAGCTTCTTGCGGTCGCGCGGGAACACCGGCTTCAGCGTGGCCCTGAACCGGCCGTCGGCATCGGCGAGCACGAAGCGGCTGCAGGACCGGGCCGCGCAGGAGGCGTGCAGGCGCACGGTCTGCATGGCTGTGGCGTTGCCCGAGACCTTGACCGATGCCGTCAGCCGGCTGCCGGTGGCCGTGCGCCCCGCCTTCACGGTCGCCCGGTCATGTGGCAGAACCAAGCTCAGCGCGGCGTCGTTGGCCGAAGCGTCGGGCGCCTGCGCCGCGGGTTCTTGGGCGTCGGGCACGTTGGTGATGGCCGGAGGCGTGGTTGTCGAGCTGCCACAGCCGCAGGCCAGCGCGACGACGGCCACGGCGCTGAGCGCTGCTGGCCGGACGGCGTTCATGGCTCTCAGGAGACCAAGCCGTTGCTGCGCATACGACGCATGATGACCTGGGCGGCGATCTTGGCGCCAGCGACTGACAGGTGAACCCCATCGCTTTGGCGCACCGACACGGTGTGGCCGTGCCAGCGCATCGTCTGGCGAAACCGGCCGCCGGGCGTGAACACGGCGCGCAGGTCCACAACGTGCACCACTCCGGGGAAGCGGGCGGCGGCGCGGATCAGGGCCCGGTTGACCGCGGTGTAGATGGGCTGGAAGTCCTTGCGCCTCGGGGTGGGCAGCAGCAGCCAGTACACGGTGCCGGCGCCGCCGCGGGCGTAGGCGCGCATCATCCGCGTGGCGCGCGCGGCGTAGCGGGCCTGCCATACGCCGCTGCAGCAGTTGGCGTCACCGATCGGGAAGCCGTCGTTGGCGCCCAGGAACACGACGCTGACATCGGGGCGGATCGACCGGGCCGTCGCGGCGGCGTGCGCGGGCCAGTCCAGCATGAACGGCTTGCTGATGCCGGTGGAGATGTGCGCGTCGCTGCTGAGCGTGATCGGCCCGCGGGCGGCCAGGCGACGCCGAAGGTCGCCGTCGAGGACCTGGATCATCGAGTCGCCGGTGGCCAGCACCGAGAGCCGCGAGGCCCGCGACTTGACGGTCATCACGCCGCTGCGCTGCTGACCGGCCCACTGCACCAGCCACCGATGGCGCCCGGGGCGCTGTGCTCGTACGCGGGCGGCGCCGCGTAGCTGGCCGGCCGCGAGGCGGACGGTGGCGCACGTTCGTGGCGCCAGGCCCGGCTCGCCGGTGCAGACCTTCACGGCCAGGTCACCGACCTTCCATCGGTCAGAGACCTTGATCGCGCTGACGCGCCCGGCGCGCGGATGTGCCGGCTGCAGCGCAACCGCGACCCGGTCGCGGCAGGACGGGGTTCGGATCGTCGCCTGTGCGCTCTGTGGCTGGCCGTCGGCGCCGACCGAGCTGACCTGCAGGCGCCGGTCGCGGACGCAGCTCCACCGTGCAGCGCGCGGCAGCGCCACCCGGCCGTCGGGGCCGACGGTGGCCGGGGCAAGGGTCGCCGGCGCGGCGGTGATATCGGTCAAGGTCACCGGGGTGCCGGGGGCGCCGCTGACCTGCGCGGCGATCCATCCGGTCTGCTGGCCCGACAGGACGATCTGCAGCTCGGGTGCGCTCTGGGCGTGGGCGGTCACGGCGAACCCGGCGGCCGTCAGGATCCCCGCAAGCAAGATGGCGCGCATGACGGCCGCGCACTTTGGCAGATGAGCGCGACGACCATCGACGACGGTCCGGGAAAGTGGCTACGGTGCCGGAGGCCGCGCTCCGCTGCGCTGAGCACTGCCGCCGCCTCACATGGTCTTTCCTTCAGTCCCGTTCGCCGTGTTCTTCCCTGCCGTGCTGGGGCTGTCGTGGCTGTTGATGCCGCACCCGAGGCTGTGGAAGCCGTTCATCCTGGCCGTCAGCTACCTGTTCTACGCGGCCGCCGACCCCCGGTTCTGCCTGCTTCTGGCCGGGGTCACCCTGGCCAACCAGCTGGGAGCAAGGCTGGTCGGCCGCGTCGCCACCAAGCGCGGCGCGGACCTCACGGTCGCCGCCACCGTCGTGGTCGACCTCGGCGCCTTGGCGTACTTCAAGTACTACGGGTTCTTCGTCTCGAGCGTCGACCGGCTGCTGGACGACCTGGGCCTCGGAGCGCCGCTGCCGTTGCTCAACGTCGTGCTGCCCGTCGGCCTGTCGTTCTTCACCTTCCAGGCGATCTCCTACGTCGTCGACGTACGGCGCGGGCTGTGCGAGCGCGCGTCGACCATCGACCTGGGGATCTACCTCGCGTTCTTTCCGCATCTGGTCGCCGGGCCGATCGTCCGCGCCCGCGAGTTCCTGCCGCAACTGGCCCGGCCCCGCAACCCCCGTGATGTCGCCGTCGGCGCCGGCGTGACGTTGATCGCCTTCGGGCTGGTCAAGAAGGTCGTCATCGCCGACTTCCTGGCCCGCAACGCCGTGGACCCCGTCTTCGCCGTGCCGGAGTCCTACGGGGCACCGGACGTCTGGACGGCGGTGGCCGCATACGCGGTGCAGATCTACTGCGACTTCTCCGGCTACACCGACATCGCGATCGGCATCGCGCTGTTGATGGGGTTCGTGTTCCCACAGAACTTCGACGCGCCCTACCGGTCGACCAGCCCGCAGGAGTTCTGGCGCCGCTGGCACATGACGTTGTCGCGCTACCTGCGTGACTTCATCTACATCCCGTTGGGCGGCAACCGCCGTGGCGCCGTCAAGCAGGTGCGAAACCTCATGATCACCATGCTGCTGGGCGGGCTGTGGCACGGTGCGGCCTGGGGCTTTGTGCTGTGGGGCGCCCTGCACGGCGGCGCCCTGGCATTGCAGCACGTCACGCGCGGGCGGATCCCGGCCCTTCCCCGACCGGCGGCGTGGGCCGCCACGCTGCTGTTCGTCTGCTTGGCGTGGATCCCGTTCCGAGCGCCGGACCTGACGGCGGCGTGGGCGTTCGCGCAGCGCCTGCTCGTGCCTGGGCCGTCGACGTTGCTGACGCCGGGAGTGGCCGCGGCGATCATCGTGGTGCTGGCGTTGCAGTTGGCGCCCAGCCGGCCGATCGCCGTGCTGCACGAGCGGATCATGTCCGCCCGCCCCGCCGTACTCGGCGTCGGGCTGGCCGTCACCATCATGCTCGTCGCCGCCGCAGTGCCCGGCGGCGCCGTCCCGCCGTTCATCTACTTTGCCTTCTAGATCGTGACCGACACCCGCCCCAGCGACCTCGGCGTCGAAGCGCGCGACCTCGACGCCGAGGCCGCGGCGCTGCACGACATCCCCGCCCCGCCGCTGGGCCGCCGCCGCGGCGCCCGCGACGCGCTGGTGTGCATCGGCGTCTGCGTGCTGGTGCTGCTGGCCTTCGAAGGGGCGTCGATCCGGCACGCCGGTCAGGACATGAAGCACGGCTGGCAGCGCACGCTGGTGCTGGTGGCCGGAACGCCCGCCGGGGCGCTGTCAGACGCCAGCGGCCTGGGCTCCGTCAAGGACCGCACGCTGGCCTGGGAGCGCTCCAACGACGGATCGGGCGGACCGGGCGGCTTTCGCGCCGACTCGGGACCGGCCGTCGTCGGCGCGGTCACCCCCGACGCCATCGACCCGCGCGCCCTGGGACTGCGACCGCGGGCGCCGCGGGCGCTACGCACGGTGCTGGTCACCGGCGACTCGATGAGCCAGCCGCTGGACGCGGAGCTCGCGCGGTCCTTCGCGCGCGCCGACGGCAACGCCACCGTGGTCAGAGACCCGCACATCGGCACCGGCATCTCGCAGTCAGACCTTCTGGACTGGGGCAGCGAAGCCGCCGCGCAGGTCGCCAAGCGGCAGCCCGACGCCGTCGTCATGTTCCTGGGCGCCAACGAAGGCTTTCCGCTGACGGTCGGCGGCCGGTCGGTGGAGTGCTGCTCGGCGGCGTGGACCGCGGCCTACGCCTCGCGCGCCCGGCAGATGATGAATACCTATCGCCAGGCGGCCGGGGCGCGCGTGTACTGGCTCACCTTGCCCGCCCCTCGCGACCACGCCCGGCAGACCATCAGCCGTGCGGTCAACGTCGCGATCTCGGTCGCCGCACAGCCCTACCGCGCCCAGGTGCGGATCGTGGACGTCTCTGCGCTGCTGACGCCGGGCGGCCGCTACCGCGACGCGATGACCGTGGGTGGCGCCCAGCAGATCGTGCGCCAGGCGGACGGCGTGCATCTCAACGCCGCCGGCGCGGGCCTGGCGCTGACCGCGGTGCTGGACTCGCTGCGAGCCGACTTCGCGGCCGGCTCGGTCCCCGGCCGTTGAGCTTCCGCAGCGTGTCCGCCTAGGTGAACTGGGTGTAGCTGAACTTCAGCCGGCGTCCGCCGCTGGCGCTGCAGGTGACCTTCGCCGAGAACTGCGTCGGGATCGCCTTGCGCGTCTCCTTGCAGGAGTAGCCACCGAACGACCGGCAGGTGCCCTTGACGCCGCCGTGGGCGCGCCGGCAGGCATGAAACGCCTTGACGACCTTCTTGGCCTTGGTGCAGCTGACCTTGGTTGCCGACAGGGCCGTGACGTACGTGGCGCCGAGCTTGCGCCCGTCCTTGGACACGTCACAGGTCGATGCCGCGGTGGCGGTCGGCCGGGCGTGTGCGACGCACGCGCTCAGCAGGAGCGCCGTCAGCGCCAGAGCAGCGATCAGTGCGCTTGAGCGCGACATCATGGGCTTGGTCATCAACCCGCATCCTACGGCGCCGGCGAGACCGACGGGGGCCGCGAACCCCCCGCCGGGTAGGTTGGCGGACATGAAGAGGTTCTTGATCACTTTGTGCCTGACGACGGCGGCGACCGCGTCGCTGGACGCCACGGCTTGGGGCTGCGGCGACGGTTCGCGCGCTTCGGCGCGAAGCGTTCCCGAACGCGCAGGACGCGCGCCGTTGGAGGTCGGCGATTCAACCTCCATCTTCGCCGCGCCGATCTTGGGATCGCTGGGCATCGAGGCCGACGCGCACGGGTGCAGGCAGTTCTCTGAGGGGTTGTCGATTCTGTCGGCGCGCCGGCGCGCCGGCACGCTGCCGGCGGTGGTGGTGCTCGCGTTGGGCGCCAACGGACCGATCGCCAACGGCCAGATCGCGCAGGCGTTGCGCATCGTCGGGCCGGCGCGGGTGCTGGGCCTGGTCACCGCCCCCAAGTCGGCCGTCAGCGACGCCAAGATGCGCCGGGCGGCCGCCGCGCACCCAGACCGGGTGCTGCTGATCGACTGGGCCGCGTTCAGCGCCGGGCATGACAGCTGGTTCGGCGGTGATGGCCTGCACGTCGGAGGACCGGGCGCTCAGGCGTTCTCGCGGCTGATCCGGCGCAAAGTCGCGCCGTTTGCCTTTCCCCCGGTCGAGAAGCTGCGCCTGCCCCGGCACTCGACACGTACGACGCGTTGCGGCACGGTGCGCCGCAATGGGCGCACGTCGCACGTCTTCATCGTTCGCGGGCGTCGCTCGGTGCTCTGCCGGCGGGCGCGGGCGCTGGCCCGCCTGCCGGTCCTCCATCCGCCGGCCGGGTGGCGGTCCTATGACTGGCGGCGCACCCGCAACGGCCCGTGGCGGTGGGTGAAGGCCCGCGACGACGCCAAGGTCGTCATCGCCACGATCTGAAGGACACAGGGAAAAGCGGCTCGTCGACCTGACCGTTCGCCGTCGGCGTTGGAAGCCGTCCCCGCGACGAGCAGGCTGCACGTGGCGGCGTCGCCGGTTGCGTGGCCCCGGATCGCTGACTAAGGTCGCCGGTCGCCGCCGGCGACCGCCGGCTTGACCACGGAGAGGTTCTGCTCGTGCATCGCGTGTCGGCTATGGCGTTGATCGGTTGTTTGCTGATGGTGTCCGCGTTGACCGGCGCGGCGCCGGCCGGCGCGGCGTCGGTGACGTTGGGCTCACGGTTGTCGACCGGCGGGCTCGGTCCGCTGAAGATCGGCATGAGCGTCTCTGCAGCCGGCGATGTCGTGGGCTCGGGCTTTGATCCGACGCAGCTGAGCGGCGAGTCGCCAGCCGACAACGCGTGCTTTTGGGGTGGGATCTCGCCCAAGCGCTATGGCGTGTCGGTGCTGGGCACCGGCTTTCGGATCGCGGTGGTGTTCGTGTCCAAGCGGTCGGTCGCGACCACCCGAGACATCCGCGTCGGAGACTCCGTTGCCAAGCTGTTCCGGGCCTACGGCAGCGGGCTGCACGCCAAGCCGAACTTCTATTCGCCGTCGGAGATCCACTACGAGCTGGCGGTCGGCAACCGCAAGTTGCTGTTTTATGTGTCGCGGGCCGGCAAGGTGTCCGGCATGCAAGCCGGTCGCAAGCCCGAGATCGACTACGTCGAGGGTTGTGCCTGATCCCGGCGAGTGCCGCGAACCGGCAAAGGCAGACTACTCAGCGGGTCGACGCCCAGAGCCGTGTACAGCCCGGATCGTGCTCGCCTAAGCGTCCAGGCCGTGCAGAGTTCCGGTGACGTCGGCCGCACCGCCGGCGTCAGTTGCAGCGGGGTCGCGACGGAAGCCGGCTGACGTTGACGTGGCTGGCCGCCCAGCGCGCCATCGACGTCAGCTCTGCGACGCCGGTGTCGTGCGAGCCGTTGGTGGGCGCCGCGGCGATCGTGATCGCCATCGGCTTGCCGCGGATGGTCATCACGCCCATCTGACGGTCCAGGTAGCCGCCGCCGGCGCCCGGGCGTGTCCCCGGACCCCAGCCGCCCTTCAGCTGCGCCTCGACCCCGGCGGCGCCCAAGCCCCAGCGCTGCCCCGCCACGGTCTGGTTCATCAGGCCCAGCACCTGCGAACCGGCCTGCGAGCACGCCATGCCGGCGGTGAAGCGCACCTGATCGGTCAACGCCCACGACGTCTGCCCGAACGGCGTAAAGCCGCTGCGCAGCTGACGCGACTCGGTGCGGGTGCGCTGATCGCCCGCCGCTCGCAGCTGCGCGTCGGCGGCGCTGGCAGCCTGCTGACCGCCACCCAGGGACGCCCACAGCCGCTCGGCCGCGGCGTTGTCAGAGGCGGTGATCGCAGCCTTGAGGTTGGCCTGCTGAGCGGACGCGAGCCCGGCCTCATAGACCGCCATGGCGACCGGCACCTTGCTCGTCGACCACGCCACCCCTTCACGCAACCCGCCGACGACCTGCACCGTCTGCCCGATCCCTAACCCGGAGACCGCCAGGCCGATGCGCCCGCCCAACGACCGCTGCAGGGCCAAAAAGCTGGACTGGTCGGCGCTCGACAGGATATGCCTGCTGGCGCGCGGCTTCGGCGCCGCCGGCGTCGGAGGTGACTGCTGGGCGGTGTCGACCGGCGGGGCGCTGTCCTCGGGCGCTTGCGCCTGCGCGTCGGTGGCGGTGGCGACCGGGTAGGCGGGCGGCAACGGCGGCTGGGTGACCGCTGACTTCGAAGCACCGCATCCGGCGCACACCAACACCGTCATGAGACCCGCCAACGTCAACATCGCGCGCGTCACGGACGCTGAAGCGCCGATCAATAGCCCCAAGTCACCGACGCGTTGTTGCCTCCCGAGCACGTGATGCCCGTACCCGCCGGCCGGCAGGACATCGTGTACGTCCTGCCCGTGGTCGGGCTGTAGGCCGTCACGGTCGCCGAGGACCCCGGCGCCTGGTTGTAGGCCGACTGCACGCTCTGGGCAAACGGGCAGCTGGTGTCAGGCCCGGCGTGCAGACCGCCGCCGCAGTCGCTGCCGCCGTTGGCCGTCGACGTCGCCGCCGGTGCCGAGGCGCCGGAGCCGTTGTTGTTGGGCGCCGACCGCTTGCGCTTGTTGGCCGCGACCTGCTTCTTGTGCTTGATCGCCGCGACCGCCTTCGGCGCCCACGCCGTCAGCGTGTCCGATCCCGTCACGCTCGTGGACCAGTCCTGGCCGGTGGGGGCGATGACGTCCAGCGCCCCAGTGAGGTTGGACGCCAGCGTCTGTGCCTGCCCGGCGCTGGCGCTGGCGGGGTTGCTCAGCGCGGTCGCGACCGCCTGCAGGTAGCCGCTTTGCCGGGTCAGCGTCTGGCGGGCGTTGAGCGCGAGCTGCTCAGATCCCTTGGGGACCGTCAGGGCCGCGAGGCCGCCTCGCGCGCTCAGCATCGCCGACTGCGCAGCGACCACCTTGCGCTTGGCCGTCGTCGCGCGCGTGCCGCGCAACGTGGCCAGCGAGGTCGACAGCTGCTTGTTGGCGCTGATGACCGGGGCCATGACCGCCGCCACCTTGGCCTGGTAGGCCGCCGAGCCGTCATCGGAGGATCCCGACGACAAGCCCAACACCAGCACCACGGCGACCGCGACCGCCGCCAGCGCCCCGAGAACCGCCCACGGCAACCACTTCGGCCGCCGCGCACCGGGCGGCGGCGCTGCGGCTGTCGGAAGTTCGCTGACGACGGTGTCGTCACTGCTGATGGTCGGGCCCGATCCCTGGGGAGCCTCGCCGGCCGAGTTAGTCATCCTGACAGCCTCACACGTTGACGTTGGCGAAGCTCCGTGAGAGGAGCGTCACATTGGTGCGCGCACACTAATGGTTCAACCAGCGTCAGCGCCACCGTCTGGCACGCACGCCCGGTGTCCGCCACCTCAACTGCGCCTTCGCCTGCGGCTGACGCAGGCCGTGCGCCGCGGGTACGGGGTCGGCGCAAAGCGGCCTCGCAGCCACGCCGCAACCCGGTCGAGATGGTGCGGGTCCGTTGACAACCACGCCCGCGAGAGCGCGGTGCGCCTGACGCGGCCACGCCGGATCCTTTGGGCAACCGACCGCCACCGCCAGCGGAGATCAAGTCCCAACGGCCCGGGCAGCCCCAAATAGGCGACGCCATGTAGACGGCGGCGGCGGTAGCGACTCACTCATCGCCACGAACGTACATCCGATCAGGACCCCCGTCCCGACGTAGGGCGATCCGGACCCACTGCCTGCGTTGGTAAACGAGCACCTGCAAGACCCGTAGCTCTTGGCGCCGCCTCCTCACGTGCCTGCGCCATCCGGTCGACTGGCCGCACGCCCCAGGGACGAACGGGAGTAGCGCGCTCGCACCTCGCGGTGGCATGGGAAGCGGGAGCGGAGTAGCGTCGCTCGTTGGCTGAGACCAGCGAGAAGGAGGGCAGCCATGCGAGCAGATGAAAACGTGGCGATCATGCGGCGCGCTTACGAGGCTTTCAACTCGGCCGACATGAACACGCTCATCGAAGTCTTCGACGAGAGCATGGTGTGGCATTTGCCGGGGCGGAGCTCGTTTGCCAACGACTACCAGGGCCGGGAGGCGACGCTTGCCTACTTCGGCCAGCTGGGCCAGGAGACCGGGTGCACCTTCCGGGCCGAACTGCAGCACTTGCTTGCCGATGACGACGACCGCGTCGTCGGCATCCAGCGCAGCACCGCGGAGCGAGACGGCAAGCACCTGGATGTCGGCGACTGCATCGTCTTCGAGCTCAAGGACGGCCGGGTCACCGACGGTCGGGAGCACTTTCACGATCTCTACGCCTGGGACGAGTTCTGGTCGTAGCCCCGTCGGCGCGAGCCGGCAGGTAATGCGGTTCGCGGGCTCGATGTAGATCCACGCGGGGCGCAGCGCGCTCCAGAACAGCGCCCGCGGACAGGGCTGACAGCAACCGGCCTGGGGCGAGAGAAGCTCAGAATCTCTGGGTACTTAGCGGCCATGCCAGTCCCTTGCCCGGACGATCGGTCGTCGGACGCGCCGCCGCAGCGGCTCCGTATGCCGTTGCTGCGCGTCGTGGCTTTGCTGGTCGCCGGAGTAGCAGCCGAGGCGGTGTTCAACACACGGACCGCCCCCACCGACCCGCCGGCGTCGGTCGGCCACGAGGTTCTGGTTCTCGCCACGCTGCTCCTCGCGAGCGTGTTCATGATGGCCTTGGGTGTTCAAGGGCTGAGGCAAAGCCCGGGGCGGCGCGGCTGGGCGGCCTTCGCGACGATGGCACTGGGCGGCGTCGTCATGACCGGGGCGCTGGCGTGGCAGTTCGTGCTGGACACCACCACCCACCACGATGACCGGTCCGGCGGGCTGCTGCTCGTCGGCTTTTCCGCCGCGATGGTCGCGCTGGTCTGGCTCGCGGTCCTTACGCGGCGTGCCCACCGCGGGGCCCCGACGTCTCGAGCGCCACAGGGCTTGCTTGATCGGTTCGGGCCGTTGGCCTACCCCACGGTCTTTGCCGTCTTCGCGGCGCTGGCGCTGATCGCGCCGATCACCGGCCCCGATGCTCCCAACGCGATCGCCCTGACGCTCGGGACCCTGGTGGTCATGGGCTGGCTGGCCGCCCGCGTCCGTCAACTGATCGGCGCCGTCGCGCCCGAGCCGACCGGGCTGCCGGCCGATATGGCACCGGAACGCCCGGGCGATGCTGCGACCCGGCAGTACCTCGCCCCCGCCGGCGAGGGCCGCATGGCGCGAAGCTGGCGGCTGACGCGCACCGCCGCAGCGGTGTTGCGCGGCGACCGCACGATGGTCGCGCTCGCCGCGACGTCGGTGTTGCTGTCGGCGGGGGCCACCGTCGCCCTGTTCTGGCTGGCAGGGTGGTTCCACGATCCGGCCCACGGCGATCGTCTGCTCTGGCTTGGGGCGCTGTTCGCGTGGCCGCTGAGCTTCATGGGAACGACGCTGAACGTCGCGCTGGCCGCGGCCGCCGACGCAGCCCTGGATGGGCGCCATCTGACCGTCAGACAGGCACTCGTCGTGGCGACCGGCCGCCTCGGTCAGATCGCGCTGTGGTCGCTGCTGGCCACCGGAGTCGGCCTCGTCCTGCAGCAGCTCGCCGAGCGCCTGCCGCTCGGCGGCCGCGTCGCGACCTGGCTGATCGGCGCCGCCTGGGGTCTGGTCACCTTCTTTGCCGTGCCGATCCTCGCCCTGGAAGGCTGCACCGCCACCGGCTGTGTCCGGCGCTCCACCCGCCTGATCCGCGAACGCTGGGGCGAAGGCGTCGGTGGGTCGGTCATCATCGGGGCCTGGACCGTTTTGGCCGCAGCGACCGGCGGGGCGTTGCTCGCGGTCGGCTTGGCGCTCACCGGCGGCGCACGGGTGGCCATGGTCGCCGGCGGCCTGGTGATCGTGCTCGCCGCCACCGCGCTGGCCGGAGCCATCCGGCAGATCTTCGCCGTCGCCCTGTACCGCTACGCCACCGACGGCGACGTCCGCGGCGGCTTCGAGGCTGCCGACCTGAGCGCGCCGTTCAGCGCACGACGGCGACTTCGGCGCCCCGAAAGCCCCTGATCAGCCATCGACGCTGACTGGCCCGCCGGGCACGGCATGGCAGGATGCCGTGCCGATGCGAGCGGCTGTCGGAGTGATGGGGTTGGTTGCCGCGCTCGCGGTCGCCGACGGCGCGGTCGGCGCCGAGCCGCTGACGACCACGACGCGGGGACCGGCGACCTACGTCCAGGTCAACGGGGACGCGACGGCGGAGGGTCCGCATCAGGAGGTCCTGCTCCGGTGGCGTGTCCGCGTCGGTGCGGGCGGGCGTGCGGGCATGGTCCGCGCGCGGTTCAGCAGCCCGCTCGATCGGCCGGCGGCGGGGCCGTGGGTCCGCCTGCCGGCACAGCCAGGGACCTACGAGTACGCCGCGCCGCACGTCCACTGGGACGCGCGGATGGGAACCATCCGCCTCGATCAACGCGTGGGTGGCCACGCGATCCTGGAACGCCTTTCCGGTCGGCGAGCTCCCGACGTGCTGCGCCGCGGCGCGGTGCCCGTCCACGGTCGCCGGATGGCGATCAGCACCGTGGTCGAACTCGACCTCGACCACGATCGCGCCGGCGACCGAACCGAAGATCGCACCGACCTCTCCGTCGCGGCCACGCGCGGCACCGGTACTACCCTGGACATCACCATCACCAACAAGGGACGGCGCAGCGCCGACCTGCCGCTGCTGCACGTCGACGGCCCGGCCGTGA
Source organism: Conexibacter sp. (assembly GCA_025964055.1). Lineage (GTDB taxonomy): Bacteria > Actinomycetota > Thermoleophilia > Solirubrobacterales > Solirubrobacteraceae > Baekduia. The sequence goes on along the minus strand of JAOPZP010000597.1, from coordinate 1,418 downwards.
CCGGGTGGGCGCCCGCCTGTCTGCCGCCGCGCGACTATGGCCCGGGTCGTATTCCCGCCCCCGGCGACTGCGTGCTGCCCGCGCTGTCGCGGGGAGCGACATTCACGGTTCACGCCCAGCTCGGCGAGGGCGACCTCGCGGCAACGGCGACCGTGGTGGCCGAGGGCCCGGAGCTGGCGCCGGCCGACAACAGCGCGACATCTCCGCCAAGCTGACCGCGGCGGCGCCTGGCGGTCCATCGCCGAGCGCGATCGCCTCGACGACGTCTAGAACCCGCTGCGGTCGGGCGATTTCAACTTGCGCTCCTAGCGACCTGCCCCGCTCACGACTGCTTCTCCTTTTCGCGCAAAAGCGGAAGTCGGCGCGGCGCTTCCCGAACACCTTCACTGGGAGCACATGGTCACGTCATAGCCCGTCCAGCCGCAGTCCGTGAACCTCACCGATCGCATCGCGTGGCAGTGTCAGCTGACATAGGCTTCGGGGATGGCCGACGGCTGGAGAAGGCACCTGGAGAGAACTGGTGAGCCGTGGTACATGCTTGCGGAGGCTCAGGGCCAAGAGCCGTGGCTGGCCGAGAGTGGTGGTACGACGAGGTTTGGCACCGTCGTGGTCAACCTGGTCGTCGGGTATGGCTCCGAGCCCGGCCCTTGGGTGAAGGTCGGGACATGGGATGCCGGCTACTCGGGCGCCGACCTTGGAAGGGACGTTCCAGCCGAGGATGCCAGGGACAACATCGCTGACCGGCTGGTGCTGGCCGCGGCCGAGGTCCCCGAGGGGGCGGCGTTCCGCGACCGGGCCGAGGTGGAGCGTCGCCTGCAGGCGGCACGCGCCGCTGTTGCGCCGTGGGAGCCAACCGAACTGCACATCGACGGCACAGCGCACGCCGGGCTGCTGAGCAGTGTCGGACGACATCAGATCGTCTACTCGACGGCGGTTGGCCGTTGCGTGTTCGCTCAGTCCCACGACTGGCCAGTCCCCACAGAGATCGTCTCCTGCGCAGACCACGACGTGCTCGATGTCCTCCTTGCACAGCGCCCTCAGTAGACGCCTGTGCGCTGCGCAGTCCCGCTGAGCCGCGACTGATGCCCGCAGACCTCTGCTTCCCATGGAGGCTGTCGCGTATATACCCCAACATGAGCAGCGCTCCTGAGCGATGGGAGGTGGCCGGCCAGATCGTGTCCGAAACGAGCCCGCCATCCCACCAGGGCGGCCCTCCTGCGCGGTCGCAGAACGTCTCTGCCCAATCCGGCATGCCGCGTCCCGTTTGACGCGGACCACATCCGGTGGAAGAGCGGCTTCAGCGCCTGGTCTCGTACCTGGTCAGGAGCACGCCGTCGGGAAACGTCCGGGTCTCCACCAGGTTCAGGTTCACCCAGTTGTCCAGGGCCGTGAAGAACGGCGTGCCGCCGCCCACCAGG
>JAOPZP010000185.1 GCA_025964055.1 Conexibacter sp. | reverse complement strand
TCGGGCTCGCGCCCGGGCACGCGCGCTGCGGCGGCCGCGCGCGCCAGGGCGAGGCTGTCGGCATCGGGATCGACGCCGGTGCCGGTCGCCTCGGGATGGGCCTCGAGGATGCGCAGCAGCAGCTCGCCGGCGCCGCAGCCGGTCTCGACGACCTTGGCGCCCGGCGCGAGCGGCAGCGCGGCGATGGCGCCGTCGACGACGGCCTCGCTCAGCGGGTTCATGAACGGCACCGCGGCGTGCGCGCGGACGGAGGCGGACGGCACCGTCGCAGCGTAGCCTTGAGGCGTGGGCCACGGGCACGAGCATCACGGTGGGCACGGTCACGACCACGCGATCGCGGCCGATGCGGACCGCCGCAAGCTGGCGATCGCGCTGGCGCTCATCCTCGGCTTCATGGCCGTCGAGGTGGCGGTCGGGATTGCGGCCTCGTCGCTGGCGCTGCTCTCCGACGCGGCGCACATGCTCACCGACGCCGCGGCGATCGCCCTGGCGCTCGTCGCGATCGGCCTGGCGCAGCGCCCCGCGCGCGGGGCGTTCACGTTCGGCCTGCGCCGCTCCGAGATCCTCTCGGCGCAGTTCAACGGCGCGACGCTGCTCGTGCTCGGCCTGCTGATCGTCGTCGAGGGCATCCGCCGCCTCGTCAACCCGCCCGACGTCGAGGGCGGCGCGGTGCTCGCCGTGGCGCTGCTGGGCATCGTGGTCAACCTCGCCGCGACGTGGGTCCTGGCGCGCGCGAACCGGTCGTCGCTGAACGTCGAGGGCGCCTACCGGCACCTCGTGACCGACCTGGCGGCGTTCATCGCCACCGCGATCGCCGGCGCGGTCGTCCTGGCGACCGGCTTCGGCGAGGCGGACGGCATCGCCGCGCTGCTGGTCGCCGCGATCATGATCTACGCCTCCTACGGCCTGCTGCGCGAGTCGGGCCGGATCTTCCTGGAAGCCGCGCCGCGCGGCATGGACGTCGAGCAGATCGGCCATGCGCTGGCGGCGTCGGAGGGCGTCGTCGAGGTCCACGACCTCCACGTCTGGGAGGTGTCCTCGGGCTTCCCGGCACTGGCCGCGCACGTCGTCGTCGGGCGCGACTGCGACTGCCACCACGCGCGCGTCGAGCTGCAGACGATGCTGCGCGATCGCTTCGCGATCGACCACACCACCCTGCAGATGGACCACCAGGGCGGCGACCTCGTGCAGCTCGAGCTGCCCCCACGGTCGACCAGCACCGGCTGAGAACCCTCGACCACCCTGCGAAAGGGGACAGGCCCCATTCGTAGGGTTGGTCGAGGGTTTGGCCGCGCCGCGCGCGAGGGGTCAGGCCCCTTCCAGAGGGTGGTTGAGGGTTTCAGCCCGGCAGGGCCAGCGGTGGGCCGGCGCGGCGGACGCCCTCGGTGACCGGCAGGGCTGCGAGCGCGTCGGCCAGGCGCACGCCGTCGGGCGTGGTGAGCGCGAAGTCGAGCTCGAGGAGCGGGATGAGCACGAAGCGCCGCTCCAGCAGCGCCGGGTGCGGAACGCTGAGGCGCTCGGAGCGGTGGGCGCGGTCGCCCGCGAGCAGCACGTCCACGTCGATCGCCCGCGGCCCGTGGCGCACGTAGTCGGGGCCCGACGTCGTGCGGCCCAGCTCGCGCTCGACCTCCTTGACGACGCCCAGCAGCGCCTCCGGATCGGCGACCGCGCTCTCGGCGACCACGCACGCGTTGAGGAACGCCGGCTGGTCGAGGATCTCGCCGACCGGATCGGTCTCGTAGGTCGACGACGACGCCACGGTCACGACGCCGCGGGCGGCCAGGCCGTCGACCGCACCCTGCAGCAGCGCGCGGCGATCGCCGACGTTGGACCCCAGGCCCAGGTGGACCCGCACCGCTCAGCCGCCCGGGTAGAGCAGCGCGAGCTGCCGGCTGTGAGCCAGCAGCGTGCCGTCGGGCGCCCAGAGCTCCCCGTCCTCCTCGAAGAACCCGCCGTGCGAGGTCCTCGACGTGAAGCGGGCCAGCACGGGATCCTCGGGCGCCATGCCCGGGTGCGGCAGGCGCGTGCGGAAGTGGATCGTCAGGTCGATCGTCGGCGCGGGCGCCGGGGCGGTCAGCCGTGCGAAGGGCGACGGCAGCCAGGCGTCGGCGTAGAAGGCGAGCGCCACGGCGTCGGCCACGCGCGGCTCGGCGAGCCGCAGCCAGCCACCGACCACCGCCTCGTCGCCGCCGCTCATCGGCGCCGGCCCGAAGAGCGGCGCCATCGCGGTCCGGCGCGCGATCGGCGGGACGCCCGGGCCGTCGGGCACGGTGTGCAGCGCGCCCGGCGCGCCGACGTCGGGCGCGGGCGACGCGTAGTCGGCCACCGTCGGGAAGTCGCCGGCGAACGCCCCGAGCGCGAGCACCATCGTCCGGCCCTCCTGCAGCAGCCGGGCGCTGACCGAGGTCAGCGTGCGGCCGGCGCGCTCGACGGTCACCTGCACCGCGGCCGGACCGGGCGCGGGCGGGCGCAGGTAGTGCAGCGTCAGCGAGCGCGGCGCCCGCCCCGCGTCCGCCACCTCCGCCTCCATGGCCCGCAGGACCAGCGCGGCGATGTAGCCACCGTTGGGACCGCGCGGCACCGCCCACTGGTCGGAGACCGTGGCGTGCCACAGGCCGTCGCCGGCCGGCTCCACGGCGGTGTCCCGATCGAGGTCGGCGATGGACGGCGTCGTGGCCACGGCGGGGCGGTCAGTCCTCGTCGTCGCCGCCGCCGCGCTGGCGCCAGACCTCGACGCTCACCTCGTCGACCGACAGCGGGATCGGCGGCTCGGGCTTGGCCGCCTTGACCCAGACCTCGTCGGCCGAGTACTCGTCGAGCAGGCGGTCGGCGACGGCCGAGCACAGGCGCTCCAGCGTCTTGTAGGACCGCTGCTGGGCGACGAGCGAGACGGTGTTGCAGACCTCGCCGTAGTCGACGGTGTCCTCGACCATGTCGGTGACGGTCGCGTCGCAGTCGCCGACTTCCAGGCGGATGTCGAGCACCAGCCGCTGGCCGACCTCGCGCTCCGCGGCGCTGACGCCGTGGTGGGTGTACAGCGAGAGGCCGCGCACCTCGATGGTCACCTCGGTCTGGTCGCCCCCGTCCTCCTCGAAGTCCGGGTCGTCCTCGACCTCGTCGGGCTCCAGGTCGTCGTCAGGCTCATGGTCGGGCGCCATCGGGGTCCAACGTAGCAGCAGCGACGGTGAGCGCCTGCCGTGACTCGGCGACGTCGTGCACCCGGAACACGCGTGCCCCGCGCTCCAGCGCCAGGACGTTGGCGGCGATGGTCCCCGGGGCCCGGTCGTGCGGGTCGGGCACGTCGGCCAGGCGGTGGATGAACGACTTGCGCGACACGCCGATGACGACGTTGAAGCCGAGCGCGACGATCTCGTCGGTGCGCCGCAGCAGCTCGAGGTTGTGCTCCAGCGTCTTGCCGAACCCGATCCCCGGATCGACGTCGATGAGCTCCTCGGGCACGCCCTCGCGGACGGCGAACTCCGCCCGCTCCCAGAGGAACGCCTTGACGTCGTCGACCACGTCGTCGTAGCGCGGGTTCTCCTGCATCGTGCGCGGGTCGCCGAGCATGTGCATCAGGCAGCAGCGGGCGCGGCGATCGGCGACGAGGCCGGCGAGCTCGGGCGCATCGCGGAACGCCGTGACGTCGTTGACGTAGCGGGCGCCGGCGTCCAGCGCAGCCTCCGCGACGGCGAGCTTGGTGGTGTCGATCGAGACGATCGCCCGCGGGGAGCGGGCGAGGATCCGGACGACCGGCGCGGTGCGCAGCAGCTCCTCCTCCTCGAGCACCGGGAGGGCGTGCGGGCGGGTGGACTCGCCGCCGACGTCGAGGATCGTGGCGCCCTCCGCGGCCAGCTCGAGTCCGTGGGCGACGGCGGCGTCGCGCTCGAACCACTCGCCGCCGTCGGAGAAGGAGTCCGGGGTGACGTTGACGACGCCCATGATCTCGAACGGCAGGGCCACGGAGGCGATCGTACTTCGCGGCCGAGATGTCCAGACCCGAGCCCGAACCCTCACCCTTTCGGGGGAGGGCGTCGAGGACCCACCCATGGACAGATCTGCTCACCAACGTTCCCGCGGCGAGCACCCCGACGGCCGGCCGAGCGCCGCGTCGCGAGCCAGCGCCCGGTGGGGCCTGGACCGCGTGCTGCTCCTCCACGGTCCGGCGGTCGAGGACGAGACCGACCCCGACCTGGCGCGCGCCCTGCAGCGCGCGCTGCGCCACCTGCCCGTCGTGATGCTGCACGACCGCCTCCTGCCGGTCGGCACGCTGATGGAGCATGTGGCGATCGGCCCCGGCGGCGTGACCGTCGTGGCCAGCGCGGTCGACGTCACCGAGCCGCTGCAGGTCGAGCGGCTGCACGGCATGTTCGGCGCGCACGCCGAGCTGCTGCGCGACGGCGCGTCGGCGGACCGGACGGCGCTCGTCGCGCCGCTGCGCGAGCAGGTCGTCACGGTCCGGCAGCTGCTGGACGACTTCGCCCCGGTCGCCGGCGCGCTCTGCCTGCCGAGCGACGGCCCGCTGGAGCACCTGCACGCGCTCCACGTCGAGGGCGTGCTGATCGCCGGCCCCAAGGCCGTGGCCGAGCTCGTCGCCCGCGACGGCGACCTGCGCGACTACGAGCTCGCGGCGCTCGTCGACCTGCTCGACGGGCTCTGCCCGCCGGCGCTGGAGTAGGCGCCGAGCGGGTCGGGGTCGCGGTCGCTACTGCGCCGCGACGACCAGGACCGTCCACGCGCCGCCCGCGCGGGCCGGCTCGTGCAGCTCCACGCGCCCGACGCCGTCGTCGCCGGCGCCGGCG
>JAOPZP010000182.1 GCA_025964055.1 Conexibacter sp. | reverse complement strand
GTCTTCCACGAGTACCGCGGGGCGGAGACGGTCGGCGGCCTCCTGCGCCTCGTCGCCGAGACGTTCGAGGACTTCACCTACACCGACGAGCTCGCCGGGCCGGACGTGCACGCGCTGATCTTCCGGGCGCGCGTGGGCGAGCGGGAGCTCGAGGGCATGGACCTCGTCCGCATCGGGGCCGACGGCCTGATCGAGGACTTCACGGTGATGATCCGCCCGCTGTCGGGCCTGATCGCGCTGGCGCAGGCGCTCGGCCCGAAGGTCGAGACGGCGGGGTTGAAGGCCGGTTAGCCGAGCTGTTCCAGCTGGCCGCGGAACGCGACGATCTCGCGCTCGACGGCGAGGTCGTCGCCGCGCATCTGGCGCAGCTTGCCGACGGTGTCGGCCAGGGCCCGGGCCCGCGACTCGACGCCGCGCAGGAGCTCGGGGTCGTCGAGATCCTCGGGCGTGACGTCGGCGAGCGCGCGCAGGTGATCGTCGAGCCAGAGCTCGCGCTCGAGCTCGCGTCGCTGCGTCCAGGTGAGGCGGTCGCCGGTGTCCATCTGCGCGCTCAATTGTAGGCGTCGCCGTCAACAGCCAAGGGGATGTCCTTCACCCCGACAGCGCGGCCCGCAGCCGGGCCTCGTACTCGGCGCGCGAGATCTGCACGGCGCCCAGGCGCAGCGTGTGCGCGGTGGCGGTCTGGATGTCGCAGAGCACGCAGCCGCCGCCGGCCAGCGCCTCCAGCGTGAGGGCCACCAGCGCGTTGCCGGCGTGCGGGACGCGGTGGAACATCGACTCGAGCATCGCCGCGCGGCCGATCGTCACCGCGATCAGCCCCGCGGCCAGCTGCCCGTCGACCCAGACCTCGAACGTGTGGGCGTGGCCGACGGCGTGCAGCGCCCGGTACAGGTCGCGCATGCGGTCGGTCAGCCACACGCCGTCGTGCGCCGAGCGCGCCCGGCTGCAGGCCTCCACGACCTCCTCGAAGGCCTCGTCGACGCGCAGCTCCCAGTCGTCGCGGGCGCGCAGCGAGCGCCGGACGCGACGGGTCAGCGCCGCGCGTGAGGCGGCGTCGAGCTCGAGGACCGTGCGGGGATCGGCGACCCACCACGGCAGCTCGCGGGCGCCGGGCTCGTCCATCGGGAACAGGCCCTGCGCGTACAGCCCGAGGATGGTGTCGGTGTCCACGGCGCACACTCTGGCGCAGCGCGCGGGAGACGGGGGCGCCGTGGCCGGGCGCCGGACGCGGCACAATGTCGGTTGATGTTCGGCAGCGGATCATCGGTTCAGCTCGCGCGGGTGCTCGGCATCCGCATCGGGGCCAGCCCCAGCTGGTTCCTCGTGCTGTTCCTGATGATCTACTCGTTGTCGGGGTACTTCGACACGGTGCTCGGAGGGTCGAGCACGACGGCCTACCTCGTCGCGGTGGCGGGCGCGCTGCTGTTCTTCCTGTCGCTGGCGCTGCACGAGCTCGGCCACGCGATCGTCGCCCAGCGCAACGGCATCGAGGTGCTGGGGATCGACCTCTGGCTCTTCGGCGGCCTGGCGAAGCTGTCGCGCGACAGCGAGTCGCCGGGCGAGGAGTTCCGCGTCGCGGTGGCCGGCCCGGTCGTGACCGCGATGATCGTGGTGCTGTGCCTGCTCGGCGTCGCGGCGACGTCGCACCTCGGCGAGGCGCTGGACGTCTTCAACGGCGACCGCTCCACCCCGCTGCTGGCGCTGATGGCGTGGCTGGGGCTGGTCAACCTGTTCCTGCTGGTCTTCAACCTCGTGCCCGGCTTCCCGCTGGACGGCGGCCGGATCGCCCGCGCGCTGGTCTGGAAGCTCACCGGCGACCGCCACCGCGCCACGCGCATCGCCGGCCGGCTCGGCCTGGGCGTCGCCTATGTGCTGATCGGCGGCGGGCTCTTCCTGGCCGTGGCCGACGACCCGTTCACCGGCATCTGGCTCATCGTCCTCGGCTGGTTCCTCAGCCAGGGCGCCCGCGGCGCGGTCGTCGCCGGCCAGTTCTCGGAGCGGATCGAGGGCGTGACGGCCGCCGACCTGATGGATGCCGAGCCGGTGAGCATGCCGGTGACGACGACCGCGCTCGCCGCCCAGGACGAGTTCTTCCTGCGCTACCACCTGCCCTGGTTCCCGGTCGTCGACGGTGACCGCCGACTCCGCGGGGTGCTGCGTCAGGAGCGCGTCGACGGCGCGGTGGCCGCGGGCCAGCCGGCGCTCACGGCCGACGAGCTGCTGGACGTCGACGCCGACCGCGACGGGGCCGTCGACCGCGACACGCCGCTCGAGAACCTCCTGAGCTCCGAGCCGCTGCGGCGGCTGGGCGCGGTCGCGGTGGTCGACGGCGACGGGCGGCTCCTGGGGCTGATCACGCTCGATCGCGTGCGCCGGGCGCTGGCCGCCAGCGTCTGAGAGCGTTCGCAGCAGGCCGGGGGCGTCTCGATCCCGGCTCCCAGGCGATCACGGCAGACCGGGGGCCCGGCGTCGCCGCCCGCGCTCCACCGTCCACCCCGTCACCGTCGCCGACGGCTCGAGCCCGTCGCGCAGGCGGGCGTCGGGGATCGGCGCGCCCGGCACCACGGTGAGCGGCAGGACGCCGGCCCAGACGTCCAGCGCGTGGTCCTCCTCGTCGTCGACCGGGTCGCCGGTGCGGACCTTGGCCGACGCCTCGGTCAGCGACAGCGCCAGCACGCGCGTGCCCTTGAGCTCCTGACGCCGCGGCGGGCGCACCTCGGCCCAGCGCCCCGGGATCAGCCGCTCGGTGAACGCCTCCAGCGCGACCTCGCGCTCCTCGGGGCCCTCGACGTACCGGGCGTGGCCGAGCACGACGACCGACCGGTAGTTCATGGAGTGGTGGAACGCCGAGCGGGCCAGGACGAGGCCGTCGACGAGCGTGACGGTCAGGCACGCGGCGATGCCGGCGCCGAGCATGGTCACCATGCGGGAGGAGGACGCGCCGTGGACGTAGACCTGGTCGCCGACGCGCGCATGCAGCGTCGGAATCACGTAGGGCTGGCGGTCGACCGTGAAGCCGAGGTGCGCGACGAGCGCCTCGTCGAGGATGGCGTCGATGGTGTCGCGCTCGTAGTCGGCGCGAGCGGGCGCGCGGCGGACACGGGAGCGCTCGGAGGCGGCAGCAGCGGAGGCCATGGCCGCAACGCTACGGGCGCGTTGGCCCCGATTCCAGGTCCAAGGATACGTGCGATAGTGGGGCCAAGTGGACCTGCACCTCGACCTCGCCGCCGCTCCCGGCCGCTCGCTGCGCGCCCGCGCCGAGCACGCGCTGCGCGAGGCGGTGCGCGGCGGGCGGCTGCCGCCGG
>JAOPZP010000178.1 GCA_025964055.1 Conexibacter sp. | reverse complement strand
CGCGCGGCAGCGTCTACATTCGCTCGATGCCCTCCTCCAAGTGGACCGCCGCCGACCTGCCGGACCTCGCCGGTCGCACCGCCGTCGTCACCGGGGCCTCCAGTGGCCTCGGCACCGCCACCGCTCGCGAGCTCGCCCGGGCCGGCGCCCGCGTGGTGCTCGCCGTCCGCGACACTGCCAAGGGCGAGCGCGTCGCCGCCACCTTCGACGGCGAGCGCGAGGTGCGCCGCCTCGACCTCGCCGACCTCGCCTCCGTCCGGGCGTTCGCCGACGCATGGACCGGCGACCTCGACATCCTGATCAACAACGCCGGGATCATGGCCGTGCCGAAGGGCAAGACCGTCGACGGCTTCGAGTCGCAGATCGGCACCAACCACCTCGGCCACTTCGCGCTCACCAACCTGCTGCTGCCGCACATCACCGACCGTGTCGTGACCGTCTCCTCGGGCATGCACCGCGCCGGCAAGATGCAGCTGGACGACCTCAACTGGGAGCGCGGCAGGTACTCGCGCTGGCGCGTCTACGGCCAGTCCAAGCTCGCCAACCTGCTCTTCACCCTCGAGCTCCAGCGCCGGCTGGACGCCGCGCGCAGCCCGCTCCGCGCCGTCGCCGCGCATCCCGGCTTCGCCTCCACCGACCTGCAGAGCCACACCGGCAGCCGCCTCAACAGCACGTTCTTGTCGGTCGGCAACCGCCTCTTCGCCCAGAGCGGCGACATGGGCGCGCTCCCGACGCTGTACGCCGCCACCCAGGACGTCCCGGGCGGCGCCTACGTCGGTCCCGACGGCTTCGGCGAGCAGCGCGGCCACCCGACGCTCGTCGGCCGCTCGAAGGCCGCCCAGGACGCCGACACCGCCCGCCGCCTGTGGGACCTCTCCGAGGAGCTGACCGGCGTGCGCTGGCCGCTGCCGGTGGCCGCGTAGACCTACAACAGCGAGGACTGGCCGCCGTCGCCCAGGGCGGCGGCGAGCTCGTCGCGCAGGCGCGGCGCAGGGCGCTCGTCGGCGCGGGACGGCGCCGGCGGCGCGGTGGGCTCGCCCTCGACCGCCCCGTCGCCCGGACCACCGCCCGCACCCTCGTCCGCCTCACCCTCCACCGCCGCCGCCTCCGCGCGGTCGATCAGCCCCGAGATCTCCGCGAGCTGTCCCCGGACGCCATCGGCCATCGTCTGCACGATCTCGGCCGCCTTGTCGATCGAGGTCTTCGACGCCGTCAGCTGCTGCTTGATGCGGCGCACCTCCTCCATCAGGCCGACCGCCCGTTCGACCGCGTCGCGCACCGCCGCGGTGTCCACGCCGTCGCCGCCGCCCTTGGCCATCAGGACCCGCGCCCGCGCCAGCGCGTAGGCGACGCGCAGCGACAGATCGGAGCCCTCCTCCGGGTCGAACGCCACGATCAGCTTGTCGCCGTTGTACTCCCGCAGCGGGAGCATCTTGGCGGGGACCTTGTCCTCGGACGGGACGACGAGCACCGCGAAGTCCGCGTTGCGCTGGGCCTTGCCGCCGTCGAGCTCCTCGAGCGCCTTGGGGCGCGAGAGCTTGGACGTCTTGACCTCGAAGACGATGCGACCGCGCGCCGGCCCGTGGCAGGCGCCGATGCCGACGACGACGTCGCCCTTCTTGCCGGTGCCCTCCAGGAAGTCGCCGACCGCCTCGCAGTCGTCGCCCTGCGCGAGCGCGATCCGGTCGAGCGCCTCGTGGACGACCTCTTCGAAGGTGCGCCCCTTGGCCGTGCCCTTCTCGCGCTCGGCGGCCACCTCGACGAGCTTCTCCTTCTCGGCGCGCAGCGCCGCGACCTCGATCCGCATCGCCTCCATCCGCGCCGACATCTCGCGCAGGCCGACGGCCTGCTGGTCGGCGTTGTCGCGGATGACCTTCAGCGACGCGCGCTGGATCGCGACGATCGGGTTGTCCACCGAGTCGGAGGTCAGCGACTTGCGCACGTCCTCGCGCATCTGCGTCGCGACGGCGTCGAGGACCGCCTTGACCTTGTGCTGGACGGCCGACGACGACTCGTCGGCGAAGTGCTTGGCCATCATCTTGGCGACCACGCCGTCGTCGGCCTTGAACACCTCGTCGACCTTCTCGTCGAGCCGGTCGGCCACGCCCTTGGCGCGGTCGGTGAACTCGGACTTCAGGTCGCGCGCCGCCTTCTCGAACTCGGCCTTGACGAAATCGGCGTTGGCGCCGACCTGCTCGCGGTCGAGGATGCGCGCCCCGACCTCGATCGCGTCGAGCATCAGGCGAGCGGCGTCCGGCGACTCGGCGACGAGGCGGACGGCGCACTCGTCCTCGACGACGAGGCCGTCGATGACGACCCGATCGCCGGCGACGCGGACGGAGCTCTGGTGCAGGGGGGTGGCGGCTTCCATGGAGATGCACGTCAAGGTACGTGCGGGTCCCGACGGAACGCACGATCGCGTGCAGGCATCCCGCACCCTGCGGGCAAGCGCTGCCAACTGGCCGTGCCACTAGGCTCGAACGCGACCATGCGACCGACGCTCAGCGGCATCGAGGAGGCGCTCGCCGAAGCAGGCGGGGTGGACGCCCCCCGTGAGCGTGCCGGCCGGCTGCGCAGTCTCCTCGCGCGCGAGTTGGAGCACGGCGCCGCCGAGCTGCTCCTCGCGCGCTCCGGCTACGAGCATCCGGTCATCGTCGCCGCCGCCGCGCGCGCCGACGGCCTGATCGCCGTCGCCCCCGTCAAGCCGGGCCTGCGCGCCGACCCCGACGCCGTCGAGGAGCGCGCGTGGCTGCTGGTCGCGGCGCTGCTCGGCGCGCTCGTCGAGGCCTCCAGCCCCGGCGAGCTGACCGCCGGCCTCTTCGACGGGCACCTCGCGCTGCACGTCGCCGCGCGCGACACCGACGCCGAGCTGGTCCCCCTGGCGTTCGAGGAGCAGGTCGCGCCGGTCGACCGGTTGCGCGCCAGAGCGATCGCCGTCCCCGCCGGGGTGCTCGAGGACGTCGCAGACCTCCGCGCGCCCATCGGCGCGGCGCACCCGCTGCTCGTCGCCCTGGAGGTCGCGCGGCTGGGCGGCCGCCCGGCCGACCCGGCCTCCCTGGCCGAGCACGAGGACGCGGTCCTCGCGGTGCTCGAGGCGGCGCAGCCCGCCGTCTCACGTCCGCACGATGACCCCGACCCGTCCCGCCGCGTGGCCCGCCGGATCCTCCAGCGGCTCGACGGCATGGGCAAGTGGGGCGGCTACCACACCGACTTCAGCCACCTCGCCCGCGGCTTCGCCGGCAACGACCGCGCGCTCGCCGACGAGGTCGGGGAGGCCCTGCTGCTCGCCGGGCTGCTCGCGGAGAAGCCGAGCGTCGGACAGCGCCACGTGTTCCTCAACCCGCGCCGGGCCGCCGACATCCGCGGGCTGATCGAGCGCGGCGACGTCCCGGCCGGTCTGTCCCTGCCGTAGCGGAGCTCCCACCGCGTCATCAAAGGGTGTTCAGGTGCCATATTCCCCGGCAATGTCACCCGTGGAGCACGTCCTGGAGCTGATCCTCAACCGCGCGCAGGCCGTCAAGGTCCTCGCCGAAGCCGGCGTCATCCGGCCGATGCGGCCCGAGCGGGCGGTGCAGATGGCGGCCACGATGCTGCGCTGGGGCCCGACGCCCGCCGCCGGCTACACCATCTCCAACGTGCGCCGCCCCGACAAGGTCGGCATCGTCGACGAGCTCGGCACGCTGACCTTCCGCGAGATCCACGAGCGCACCAACGCGCTGGCCAACGCGTGGAGCGACCTGGGCATCGGCGAGGGCGACGGCGTCGCGATCCTCTGCCGCAACCACCGCGGCTTCGTCGACGCGACGGTCGCCTGCTCCAAGCTCGGCGCCAACGCGCTGTACCTCAACACGATGTTCGCGGGCCCGCAGATCACCGACGTGTGCAAGCGCGAGAAGCCCAAGGCCATCGTCTACGACCAGGAGTTCGAGGGGCTCATCCAGGAGGCCGGCCGGCGGCGCAAGCGCTTCGTCGCCTGGTTCGACGGCGAGGCGGGCCCACCCACCCCGCCGTCGGCCGACCCGCTGCTGGAGGACCTGATCGCCCAGGGCGACACCGCCGACCTGGTGCCGCCGGCCGAGAAGGGCCGCGTCGTGATCCTCACGTCGGGCACGACCGGCACGCCGAAGGGCGCCAACCGCAGCCAGCCCAAGTCGCTGGCGCCGGCGGCCGGGTTCCTGTCGAAGATCCCGCTGCGCGCGGAGGAGCCGTGGATGGTCGCGGCGCCGATGTTCCACTCGTGGGGGTTCGCGCACTTCACGCTGGGCATGGCGCTGGGCGCCCAGCTCGTGCTGCGCCGCAAGTTCGACCCCGAGGGGACGCTCAGCGCCATGGCCCAGCACGAGTGCACGACGCTGGCGGTCGTCCCCGTGATGCTGTCGCGGATCCTCGAGCTGCCGCCCGAGACGATCGACCGCTACGACCTGCGCGCCCTGCGGGTCATCGGCGCCAGCGGCTCCGCGCTGCCCGGCCCGCTGGCCAACGAGGTCATGGACCGCTTCGGCGACGTGCTCTACAACCTGTACGGGTCGACCGAGGTCGCCTGGGCGACGATCGCCCAGCCGCGCGACCTGCGCGCCGCGCCGGGCACCGCCGGCAAGCCGCCGTTCGGGACCATCGTCAAGCTCTACGACGACGACGGCCACGAGGTCGCCGAGGGCGAGACCGGGCGCATCTTCGTCGGCAACGAGCTCGTCTTCGACGGCTACACCGGCGGCGGCAACAAGGACATCATCAACGGGCTGATGTCCACCGGCGACGTCGGCCACTTCGACGAGGGCCACCGGCTGTTCGTCGACGGGCGCGACGACGAGATGATCGTCTCCGGGGGCGAGAACGTCTTCCCCCGCGAGGTCGAGGACCTGCTCAGCCACCACGAGTCGGTCGACGAGGCGGCGGTGGTCGGCGTCGACGACCCGAAGTTCGGCCAGCGCCTGCGCGCCTTCGTCGTGTGCACGGAGGACGGCGCCGTCGGCGAGGACGAGCTCAAGGCCTACATCAAGGAGAACCTCGCGTCCTACAAGGTGCCGCGCGAGATCGTGTTCCTCGACGAGCTGCCCCGCAACGCCACGGGGAAGGTGCTGAAGCGGGAGCTTGTGGTGGAGTCATCGCCCAGGGGGCGCTGACTCCATTGCGAGCAATCGCCCGGGGGGCGATTCTCGCGGCCGTGGCATGACGGCTGTTACGGCACGACGACCGCCGCGCCCTCCAGCGCGCCCGACCGCAGGTCGTCGAGCGCGTCCTGCGCGTGCTCCAGCGGATAGGTCGTGACCTGCGGCCGCAGCGGCACGCGCGGCGCGAGGGCGAGCAGCTCGTGGCCGTCGGCCCGGGTGAGGTTGGCGACCGAGCGCAGCTCGCGCTCGCCCCACAGGATGGCGTAGGGGAACGACGGGATGTCGCTCATGTGGATCCCGCCGCAGACGACGGTGCCGCCGGGGCGCACCGCGCGCAGGGCGACCGGCACGAGCTCGCCGGCCGGCGCGAAGATCAGCGCCGCGTCCAGCGACGCCCAGGCCTCGCCGCCCGGCGCCTCGTCGGTCCCGCCGGCCCAGATCGCCCCCTGCTCGCGGGCGAACGCCTGGCCGCGCGTGTCGCCCGGCCGGGTGAAGGCGTACACCTCGCGGCCCTCCCAGGCGGCGATCTGACAGACGAGGTGCGCGGCTGCGCCGAAGCCGTAGAGGCCGACGCGCGCCGGGTCGCCGGCCGCGCGCAGCGTGCGCAGGCCGATGAGGCCGGCGCACAGCAGCGGGGCGACATGGACGTCGTCGAGGTCGTCGGGCAGCGACAGGCAGAACCGCTCGTCGGCGACCGTCCACTCCGCGAAGCCGCCGTCGATGTCCTTGCCGGTGAAGCGCGCCTGCTCGCACAGGTTCTCCCGGCCCTCGGCGCAGTACCGGCAGGTGCCGTCGGTCCAGCCCAGCCACGGCACCCCGACGCGCCCGCCCGTGTCGACGCGCTCGCCGACGATCTGGTGCCCGAGGACGAGCGGCGAACGCGTCGGCTCCACCTCGCCGTCGGTGACGTGCAGGTCGGTCCGGCAGACGCCGCAGGCGCGGACCCGCAGGAGCAGCTGGCCTTCTCGGGGGACCGGGCGGGGGAGGTCGAGCGGGTGCAGCGGTGTCCCGGGGCGATCGAGGACCATGGCGCGCACGGGCGCATGATCTACCCTCGGAGGAGAGATGTCCGCCCGCACCGACACGTTCGACCTCGCCCCGCTGCACCTCCGCGCCGGCGAGGCCCGTCACCTCGAGCTCGAGGTCCAGCTCGACGACTTCGAGCTGAGCAACGAGCGCTACGTCGTGCACCCGGCCCCGGTGCCGGTCAAGCTCGACGTCTCGCGCATGACCGGCGGCGGCGTGGCGCTGCGCCTGCAGCTGCGCGCCCAGCTCAACGGCCCGTGCATGCGCTGCCTGGAGCCCGCGTCGCCGGCCTTCGACGTCGACGTCCGCGAGATCGACCAGCCCGGCGAGGGGCCCGAGCTCGACTCGCCCTACGTCGAGGGCGACGTGATCGACCTCAACGCCTGGACGCGCGACTCGCTGTCGCTGGCGCTCCCGGCCCAGATCCTCTGCCGCCGCGCATGCCTCGGGCTCTGTCCCGAGTGCGGGATCGACCTCAACGCCGAGCCCGACCACGCGCACGAGAAGCAGCCCGACGCCCGCTGGGCCGCGCTGGGCGAGCTGAAGTTCGACGAGTAGGCGACGCCCGCCCGCCGCGCCTACAGCGTCTTGACGTAGGCGACGGTGTCGAGCCCCATGGGCGGGAAGTGGTCGCGGCGACCGTCGCGCTCCCAGTCGAGCGCCGAGTACAGCTGCTCGGCGGGCGAGCCCTCCAGGGTCCACAGCTGCGCCCGCTCGTAGCCCTGCTCGCGCATCGCCGTCTCGGCCTGGTCCAGCAGCGCGCGGGCGATGCCGCGGCGCCAGTGGTCGGGCGCGACGAACACGGCGCTGACGTGCGCGAGGCCCGGCACCGTCGTGCGGTCGGTGCGCGACGCCTGGCCGGCCGCGAAGGCCACGACGCCGACGACGGCGCCCGCGTCCTCGGCGAGGTGGATCCATGCGCCCGAGCGCGCGAACCGCAGCTCCCACTCCAGCTCCTCGCCCTCCGGGGGCGGGATCGGCACGTCGCCGGCCCACGCGCGCTGCGACTCGTCGCAGGCGCGGACGAGCTGCGCGAGCGCCGGGACGTCGGTGCGCTGGGCGGGGCGGAACCTCACAGATAGGCCCCGCTGGGGAGGTAGGGCGCTAGCGGGCCGGTGTCCCCCCGGACGAAGACGGGACCGTCGGGCGAGAGCGCGAGACCGGCGTCCAGGGCCACCTCGACCGCCCAGTCGTTGCCCGCGGTGACGTAGTCGACGTGGACGGTGCCGCCGGCCGGGCCGTCGGCCAGGCACGACCACATGAGGTCGGCCGCCCCCTCCGGGTCGAAGGCCGCCACCAGGATCGGCGAGCCGCCGCGGTGGATCGCGAAGCCGCGGCCGTCGAGCACGAGCAGGCGATCGCCGGCGTTCAGGAACGCCTGCAGATCGCGGCGGTGCGAGGCGCCGCGGGCGTGGCGCGAGGCGGCGTCCAGCAGCTCGGCGTCGGCCGTCGGGTCGCCGGGGCGGCTGCGCAGCCCGTCCGGGATCCGCGAGCGGTTGATCTGCCCGGCGGCGGCGAGCGCCGGCCTGATCGCAAATCCGGCGCGCGCGTAGGAGCGCATCGCCCGCGGGTCGGTCGAGCTGAGGATGATCGCGCCGCGGCGGCCGTCGCCGTAGGCGAGCGCGGCGCGCAGCAGCGGCCCGCCGATGCCCTGGCCCTGGAGGCCGGGGCGCACGCCGAGCAGGGACAGTCCCCAGACGTCCTCGCGGACGAGCCCGAGCGCGACGCCGACGACCTCGCCGGCGAGCTCGGCGACCCAGACGCCGTCCGGATCGGTGCCGAGCAGGTGGGCCACCCGCGCCTGCTGGCGGCGGACGACGTGGGCGCGCTCGATCGGCGTCGAGGGGAGGAACTCGGCGGGGATCTGATCGCTCAGCGCGGCGCCCCCGACGGCGGCGGCAGCGGGCACGTCGGCGGGCAACAGGGGACGGATCACGGGGGAGAGGGACACGGCGCCGGAGTCAACCACGCGCGGCGGAAGGGCGTGGAGCGGTGCCGTCCGCTACCCTTCGGCGTCGCTCATGGCCGTCCCGAAGCAGAAGCAGTCTCACAGCCGCACGACGAAGCGTCGATCGCAGCACAAGATCACGTCGCCGTCCATCAACGCGTGCCCCAATTGCCACAGCCCGCGCCGTCCGCACCGGGTCTGCCCGGTCTGCGGCACCTACGCGGGCCGCTCGATCTTCGAGCCGGACGCCGAGCACCACGGCCACGAGCACTAGCGTGACGGCTGCCCCGGGCTCCGGGGGAGCCGGGGCCGCGGGCGAGGCTTCGCCGGTCACGATCGCGGTCGACACCAACGGTGCCGACCTGGGCCCCGCCGAAGTCGGCGCCGGTGCCGCCATCGCCGCCCGCCAGGGCGTGCGCACGCTCCTCTTCGGTCCCGCCGACCAGTTCGGCGACATCGACGCTCCCGAGGGCCTCGTCGAGATCGTCGACGCCCCGGTCTCGATCGCGAAGGTCGCCGACCCCGTCGCAGCCGCCCGCTCCACGCCGGACGCCTCGATCGTCCTCGCCGCGCGAGCCGTGGCCGAGGGCCGCGCCGACGCGCTGGTCAGCGGCGGCTCGACCGGGGCCGCGCTCGCCGCAGGCCTCCTGAACATGCGCCGCGCCCAGGGCATCTACCGCCCGGCGCTGGCGATTCCCATCCCCGTTCCCGGCGGCCGTCGCCCGGTGACGCTGCTCGACGTCGGCGCCAACGCCGAGGTCCGTCCCGAGCACCTCGTCCAGTTCGCGTTCATGGGTGCCGCGCTGGCCTCCACCGTCCTCGGCATCGAGCGCCCGCGCGTGGCGCTGCTGAGCAACGGCGAGGAGGCGATCAAGGGCACGCCGCTGGTGCGCGAGGCCCACGAGCTGCTGCGCGAGCGCGCCGCCAGCTCGCCGCTGGTCGACTTCATCGGCAACACGGAGGGCAACGTCGTCCTCGACGGCGTCGCGGACGTCGTGGTCGCCGACGGCTTCACCGGCAACGTCGCGCTCAAGCTCATCGAGGGCGTGTCGTCGGCCACGCTGCGGTCGATCCGCGAGGCCGCGATGTCGTCCTCGCGCGGCAAGCTCGGCGGCCTGCTGCTGCGCGGCGACCTCGCCGCGCTGCGCGCCGAGATCGACCCCGAGGGCCAGGGCGGCGCCTACCTGCTCGGCCTGCGCAAGCTCGGCGTCGTGCCGCACGGGCGATTCACGCGCAACGGCTTCGCCCAGGCGATCCTGCTCGCCGCGCGCGGGGTCAGCGGCGACGTGGTCGGCCGCACGCACGCCGCGCTGGAGGAGGCCGGAGCGCTCAAGGGGGCGGGCGGGAGCGGGTCCGCGTCCGGCTCGGCAGCTACCGTCCCTCCTACGCCATGACCCGCGACGAAGTCTCCCTGCTGATCCAGAACCACCTCGCCGACGAGCTCGAGATCGACGCCGGGCGGATCGAGGACGGCACGCGCTTCAAGGAAGACCTCGAAGCCGACTCGCTCGACCTGTTCACGCTGGTGCAGGAGCTCGAAGACTCCTACGGCGTGAAGATGACCGACGAGCAGGCCGCGCAGATCCTCACCGTGGGCCAAGCGGTCGACTTCGTCCTCGCCCACGCGCCGAGCGCGCACTGATCGCCCTGCAGCAGCTCCGCGATCTCCTGGAGGAAGTGCCCGAGGACCTGGCCCGCCAGGTCTTCACCCACGCGTCGTGGACGTCGCGGCGGTCTGACTCCTACGCCCGCCTGGCCTTCCTGGGCGACAGCGTGCTCGGCCTGGCCATCACCGCGCACCTCTACCCGCGCTTGGAGGCCGAGCGCTACGGCGCCGGCCGCCTGACCAAGATCCGCGCGCAGACGGTGTCGGGCCCCTCGTGCCGCGACGTCGCCGAGCGGCTCGGCGTGCCCGAGCGCCTGCGCGCCGCCGCGCCCGAGGGCGCCGAGCAGACGACGGCGCTGATGGAGACCGAGCGCGTCCTGGCCTCGATCACCGAGGCGATCATCGGCGCGTGCTTCCTGCACGCGGGCTATGACCGCACCGCCGCGGCCGTCGTCGAGGCCTTCCAGCCCGAGCTCGAGCACGCGCTCGAGCACCCCGTCGACTACAAGTCGACGCTGCAGGAGCGGCTCGCGCAGCGCGGCGAGGTCGTCGTCTACGAGGTCACCGCCGAGCAGGGGCCGCCGCACGACCGCACGTTCGCGGTCGCCGCGATGGTGACCGCGCGCATCCTCGGGACCGGCTCCGGGCGCTCCAAGAAGCACGCCGAGCAGGAGGCCGCGCGCGTGGCCCTCGAGTCGCTCGACGTCGACGACACCGCCTGAGCCGCGGCGCCGCGGGCGCGCGTCGATCGTGAAGAACCCCTGCTCGCCACGCTTCGGGTCCGAACGTCCGGGGCACCCGCAACGATATGGGGGTGCATCTGAAGTCGATCACCCTGAAGGGCTTCAAGTCCTTCCCCGACCGCACCCGCCTGGAGTTCGGGGAGGGCGTGTCGGTCATCGTCGGTCCCAACGGCTCCGGCAAGTCCAACATCACCGACGCGGTGCTCTGGGCGATGGGCGAGCAGTCGCCGCTCGCCGTCCGCGGCCAGTCGATGCAGGACGTCATCTTCGGCGGCGGCCGGGGTGTGCAGGCGCGCTCGGCGGCCGAGGTCGAGCTGGTGCTCGACAACAGCGACGGCACCGTCGACCTGCCCGTCGGCGAGATCTCGATCCTCCGCCGGCTGGATCGCAACGGGGAAGGCGAGTACCGCCTCAACGGCGCGCGCTGCCGCATGGTGGACGTGCTCGAGGTCCTGTCCGACACGGGCTTGGGCAAGGAGATGCACTCCGTCGTCTCCCAGGGCCGCGTCGAGGCGATCGTCACCTCCAAGCCGCGCGACCGGCGCCTGCTGATCGAGGAGGCCGCCGGGCTCGGCAAGCACCGCAAGCGCCGGCGCCGCGCGCAGCTCAAGCTCGAGCGGACGCAGGACAACCTGGATCGCGCGCTCGACGTCGAGCGTGAGGCGCGCTCGCGGCTGCGTCCGCTCAAGCGCCAGGCCGAGGCGGCCGAGCTGCACGAGCGCCTGGAGCGTCAGACGATCGAGGCGCGCTGGGAGCTGGCGCGCGAGACCGTGCGCGCCCGGCGCTCGGAGATGGAGGAGGCGCTCGCGACCGCGGTCGCCGCCAAGGCCGCCCGCGAGGAGGCCCAGGGCGAGCTCCGCGAGGTCGCGGCCCGGCGCCAGCTGGCCGAGGAGGCGCTGGCGCAGCGCTCCGAGCAGCGCGAGGCGCTGGCCCGGCGTGTCGAGCGCGCGCGCTCGGCCGCCGACCGGATCGAGCTGCGCCTGGAGCGCACGCGTGAGACGGCCGAGCAGGTCGCCGAGCGCGCGCAGAGCCGCGAGCGCCAGCTCGAGGCGCTGCGCCTGCAGGTCGCCGAGGACCAGCCCGACGAGAACGGCCTGGAGCGCATCGAGTCGCTCGAGGCGCAGCTGGTCGAGCTCGACGGCGACCGTGCCGCCGCGCTGGAGCGCGAGCTCGCGGCGCTGGAGCAGCAGCGGTCGGTCGCGGGCGAGCGGGTCGCCGAGCTGCAGGCCGTCGTGGAGGCCAAGCGGGCGGCGCTGCAGGAGGCCGACCAGGCGTGCGAGGTCGCCCGGCAGGCGCGGCGCGCGGCCGAG
>JAOPZP010000174.1 GCA_025964055.1 Conexibacter sp. | reverse complement strand
CGCCGGCGCCGGCGGCATCCGGCTGCAGGCGGTCGATGCCCCAGGCCTCGCCGAGCAGCTCGTAGGACCGCAGCCGCGCGTCGAAGTCGTAGGCGTCGGTGGCGACGATGACCTCGTCGGCCCCCGTGCGCTCCAGCAGCGCCTCCAGCCCGGCCCGCACCGTCTCGGGGCTGCCGACGACCGCCTCGCGCAGCTGGGAGTCGATCGAGGCGCGCTCCATCGGCGACCAGAAGGCGTCGATGTCGTCGACCGGCGGCGCGGTCGGGCGCGCGTTGCCGCGCATCAGCCACGTGTGCTTCTGCTGGGTCGAGGTGAACAGCCGCCGCGCCTCCGCGTCGGTCTCGGCCACGGTCACGTAGGCGCCGACCATCGCGTAGGGCTCGGGGAACTCAGGCGACGGGCGGAAGCCCGAGCGGTAGAGCTCGAAGGCGTCGAGCATCATCTGCGGCGCGAAGTGCGCGGCGAACGCGAACCCGAGGCCCTCCTGGGCGGCGAGCTGGGCGCTGAACGTGCTCGATCCGAGCAGGAAGAGCGGGATCGACGAGCCCGCGCCCGGGACGGCGGTGATGCGCTGCCCGGGCTGGGCCGGCGCGAGGAACGCGCGCAGCTCCTGCAGGTCGGTCGGGAACGACTGGCCGTTGTCCTGGGAGCGGCGCAGCGCGTAGGCGGTCGCCATGTCGGCGCCGGGCGCGCGGCCGAGCCCGAGGTCGATGCGGCCCGGGAAGAGCGCGGCGAGGGTGCCGAACTGCTCGGCGATGACCATCGGCGCGTGGTTGGGGAGCATCACGCCGCCGGAGCCGACGCGGATGCGCTGCGTCTGGGCGGCGACCTGGCCGATGAGCACGGACGTCGCCGCGCTGGCGATCCCCGGGATGTTGTGGTGCTCGGCCAGCCAGAAGCGGTGGTACCCGAGGTCCTCGACCGTGCGTGCCAGCTGCAGCGTCTCCTGCAGCGCCTCGGCGACGGTGCCGCCCGCGCGGACCGGCGCGAGGTCGAGGACGGAGAGGGGAGCGCGGCCGGTGGCCGGGTGCGACGTGGTCATGGGGGAGAGCCTTCGGAGGGGGGTGACGACCTCGATGGTAGGCCAGGCAGCCGCCGCGACAGCCCCCCGCGCGTCAGGCCGCGGTCCAGCCCGACCACCGCACCACGTCGATGACGACGAGGGCGCCGGCCGGCGGCCGGTCGCGGTATGGCGCGTAGCGCTCACGCAGGGCGGCGACGGCGCGGGCGCGCAGGTCGATCTCCTGGTCGGCCGCGACCGCCCGCGCCGTGCCGTCCGCGCGCGCCCACCACAGCTGGGTCCAGTCCTCGTCGTAGTGGTCGGCCAGCACCGAGACCTGCGGGTTGGCCGCGATGTTGGCCAGCCGGCGCAGCGCGGTGGTCCGCTTGGGCTTGTGGTCGATCGCGCTGACGATCGTCGTCGCGTCGAGCATCGCGAAGGTCATCGGCACCACGTGTGGCCGGCAGGCGGCGTCGGAGGTCGCCAGCCGGGCGACGCGCGCAGCGGCGAGCCGCCTGCGCGCCTCGCCGGCGTCGAGCTCAGTCAAGGCCGTGGTGCTCGGCGATCGCCGACTCCCAGTCCCGCAGGGCACGCTCGACGACGGAGCGCCCGCCGGAGGGCAGCCAGTGCACGGCGCGGGTCAGCCCCTCCTGCTCGCAGCGCTCGAGGTCGCGCGGGTCGGCCGGGACGCCGATGGCCTGCACCTCGATGCGCCGCTCGGCGCGCTCGCGCAGCTCGGGGATGCGCTCGAACATCTCCTCGTGGTAATTGGGGAACCAGGCGTCGCCGAAGGCCAGCACGCGGTCCAGCACCGTCGGGCCCTCGCCGCCGACGAGGATCGGCGGGTGCGGGCGCTGCAGCGGCTTGGGGAAGGACCAGATGCGCTCGAAGTCCACGTGCTCGCCATGGTACGTCGCCTCGTCCTGGTCCCAGATCGCCTTCATCGCCTCGACGCGCTCGCGCAGCACGTCCATGCGCCGGCGGGGGTCGGTGCCGTGGTTGCGCATCTCCTCGCGATTCCAGCCCGCGCCGACGCCGAACTCGAAGCGCCCGCCGGAGAGGTGGTCGATGCTGGCGACCTCCTTGGCGGTGACGATCGGATCGCGCTGGATCACCAGGCAGATGCCGCTGCCGACGCGCAGGCGCGACGTCGCGGCGGCCGAGCTGGTGAGCGCCACGAACAGGTCATAGGCGTGCCAGTACTTGCGGGGCAGCTCGCCGCCGGGGTAGGGCGTCGCGCGCGAGGCCGGGATGTGCGAGTGCTCGGCGAAGAACAGCGACTCCTGGCCGTGCTCCTCGGCGAGCCGCGCGACCTCGCCGGGGCCGATGCCGTCGTGGGTGGGGAAGTACCCGACGCCGAGCTCCATGGCGACCGCTACGGCTCCACGTGCGGGCCTTTGACGTCCCGGACGGTCGGTGCGCGAAGCGGCGTGTCCACGTCCTCGGTGTGGAAGCCGCCGTCGAGCTCGTGGACGTGGATGACCGGCTCGCCGAACTGCATGGCGAAGGCCCGGGCCTCGGCGCGCGCGTCGGTGAGCGTCGGCGCCTCGGCCAGCGGCGTGACGTCGCCCTCGTAGCGGACGATCCACCGATGGCGCGAGAGCGGCAGGATCTCGAGGTGGTGCTGGGTCATGCGGCGTCCTCCTGGGCGTCGGGCTCTCCAGGGACGTAGGCCGCGGCGTGCCGCGCGCCAGCGCGACGTTCGATCGCTCAGGCCAGCGCGGGCACGAGCTCGCGGCCGATGAGCTCGACCGTGTCGAGGTCGCGGTGCACGAGGTGCTGGAGGTAGATGCGCTCCACGCCCGCCTCCTCGTAGGTCCGCAGGCGCTGGACGACCTGCTCGACGGTGCCGGCGATCCACCGGTCGCGCACCGCGTCCAGGTCGACGGCCTCTCCGCGCCACGTCGCCAGGTCCTGCGCGCGCCGCGCGAGGTCGGCCTCGTCGGCGCCGATCAACGTGGTGGTCATCACCGAGAACGGGATCGGCTCGCGTCCGGCGCGCTCGCAGGCGGCGACGATCGCGGCGCGGCGCTCGACGATCTCGCCGAGCGTCGCCATGACCGTGTTGTACTCGTCGGCGAACCGGGCGGCGAGGCGCGCGGCGCGGGGCCCGGCCATGCCGCCCATGATCAGCGGCGGGTGCGGGCGCTGCACGGGCTTGGGCCGCGCGTCGAGGTCCTCCAAGGTGTAGTGCTTGCCGTGGAAGCGGAACGGCCCGGTGCCCCAGTGGCCGTCGTGGATGATCTCCAGCTGCTCGGCCAGCACGTCCATACGCTCCCCCATGGGGAGGAACGGGAAGCCGTTGGCGGTGTGCTCGACCTCCGACCAGCCGGTGCCCAGGCCGAGCTCGATCCGGCCGCCGGAGACGTGATCGGCGGTCGTGACCGTCCGCGCGAGCACCGAGGGGTGCCGGAAGCTCGCGGGGGAGACGAGCGTGCCGAGCCGCAGCGTGCTGGTCCGCGCCGCCAGCGCGTTGATGGTGGCCCAGGCGTCCAGCGCGCCGCGCTCGTGCGCGCCGCTGACCGACAGGTAGTGGTCGGACCGGAAGAGCGCCTCGATCCCGGAGCGCTCGCAGGTCTCGGCCAGGGCGACCCAGTCCTCCCAGGTCACGTCCTCCTGGCCTTCGATCATGAGGGCGACGCGCATGCGGGGAGTCATACAGCGTTTGCTCGCGCGGGCTTGTCGATCGGCGCGCCGGTCCTACCGCCACGGGCGATGCGCTACGCCAGCTTCGTCACGACCGTCGAACGCCTCAGCGGCCTGAGCCGCCCCGCCTCCGAGCGGGCGATCGAGGCCACGCTCCGCACGCTCTCGCAGCGGATCAGCGGGGGTGAGGCCGCCGACATCGCCGCGTTCCTGCCCCCGGAGGTCCGGCCCTGGCTGACCTCGGCGCCGGAGCCCGCCGAGCCCTTCGACCGCCCGGAGTTCATCCGCCGCGTGGCCGAGGCCGAAGGCGTCGATCCGTCGGTCGCCGAGGACCACGTCCGCGCCGTCTTCCAGGCGCTCGGGTTCGCGGTGGCTCCCGGCGAGCTGCGCGACATGGCGGCCCAGCTGCCGCGCGACTTCGAGGACCTGCTCGCGGCGGCCGGCGTGGGGCGTCGCCAGGCGCTGGTCCAGGACGACCTCGTGGGCCGCGTCGCCGAGCTGCTGCACGCCGATCGCGACCGGGCGCGCCGGGCGACCGAGGCCGTGCTGCAGACGCTGGCCGTCCGCATCTCGGCCGGCGAGGTCGACGACCTCGAGGACGAGCTGCCTGCCGACGTGCACGCCGCGCTGGAGCGTGGGCTGGTCGAGAGCCGTGCGGCCAAGCCGATGAGCGAGCAGGAGTTCGTCGTGCGCGTGGCCGGGCTGGAAGGCGTCTCCCCCGAGGAGGCCGAGCGCCACGCCCATGCGGTCTTCCAGGCGCTGCGCGAGGCGCTGAGCAACAAGGAGTTCTCCGACATGGTGGCGCAGCTCTCGGAGGACTACGCCCCGCTGCTGGTGTAGGCGGCCTGCAGCGTCTCGCCCGCCAGCGCGACGGCCTGGAGGTCGTGGACCTCGGGCATGTTGACGATGAGCCCGTCGAGCCCGGCGTCGAGGAAGGCGGCGACCTGCTCGCCGACGCCGTCGCGGTCGCCGGCGATGACCAGCGCGTCGAAGCGGTCGGCGGGGATCTGCTCGCGCATCGGGGCGATCTTCTCCTGGGCCTCCTCGTGCGTGTCGGCGACCACGAGCGTCGCGAGCTTGGTCTTCGTGATCTGCGCCGGGTCGCGCCCGACGTCGGCGCAGTGGCCCTCCAGGACCTCCACGAGGTGGCGCACGGTCGCGACGTCGCCGAAGATGTTGGAGGCGTCGGCGTATTCGGCGACCATGCGCAGCGTCTTGCGCTCGCCGCTGCCGCCGACGAGGATCGGGACGTCGCCGCGGATCGGCTTGGGGTTGTTGTAGGCCTCGTTGACCGAGTGGTGCTTGCCCTGGTAGGTCGCGCGCTCCTGCGTGAACATCGCGCGCGCGATGTTCAGCGCGTCCTCGAGCATCTCGAAGCGCTCGCGCAGCGGCGGGAAGGGGTAGCCGTAGGCCAGGTGCTCGCCCTCGAACCAGGCGGCGCCGAGGCTGTGGATCGCGCGGCCGCCGGAGAGCACGTCGATCGTCGTGGTGATCTTGGCGTGCAGCGCCGGGTTGCGGTAGGTGACGGCGCCGACCATCAGTCCCAGGTGCGCGGTGTGCGTCACCGCGGCGAGCGCGCCGAGCGTCGTGTTGCCCTCCAGCATCCAGTCCGACTCGGGGCCGACCCCGCGGATCTGGTGCAGGTGGTCCATGACGTAGAGCGAGTCGAACCCCGCGGCCTCGGCGGTCGTCGCGATCGCCGTCAGCGCGTTGAGCAGCCCGGCGGGCTCCACCCCCGGCAGGTTGAAGCTCGGGATCTGCAGGCCGGCGCGAATGGGGGCGGGAGGCATGCGTTCAAGTTAGACCGCGGCGCAAGGTCCTTGACCGTCGGAGCGTCATCGAGGGGTCCGGCGCTCCCCCGGGTCGACGCCTGCGCTCACGGGCGGCGTCCGACCGTCGGCCGCAACGCTCGCGGTGGCGCCGGACGGGCTGGCGTGGTGGGCGCGCCAGTCGACGACGAGGATCTGCAGGGAGCCGGCCACCGGGATCGCCGCCAGCGCGCCGAGCACGCCGGCGACCTCGGCGCCGATCAGCACCGAGATGAGCACGACCAGCGGCGAGAGCTCGACGGTGCGCCCGTAGACCAGCGGCTGCAGCACGTGGTTCTCGACCTGCTGGTAGACGACGAAGAACACCGCCACGACGACGCCGGCCGTCGTCGAGGTCAGGAACGCCACCGTGACGATGACGATGCCGGCGATCGTCGCGCCGGCGAGCGGGATGAGGTCCAGGATGGCCACCAGCAGCCCGAGGGCCAGCGCGAAGGGCACGTTGAAGAGGAACAGGACCAGCGCGGACGCCCCGCCGGCGATCAGGCTGATGAGCAGGTTGCCGGTGACGTAGCCGCTGACCGTCTGCGCGATGCGACGCCCGACGTCCTGCCAGCGCGGCCGGCTCTCGGGCGGCGCGAGGCTGTAGATCCTGTCCATCCACGTCGGGCCCTCCAAGATCATGAAGAACGTCAGGAACGCGATAGTCACGATGCCGGCCACCGCGTTCAGCACGCCCTTGGTGATCGACAGCGCGGTCGTGGCGCCGCCGGCGAGGTTCGCCCCGCCGTTCTTGGTCGCGTCGCGGACCTTGTCGACGATGTGGTACTTGGTCTGCAGGAACCCGAGCGGGCCGCGGCCGACGGTGAGGTCGTGCACGTAGCCCGGCGCGGCGTCGGCGAGCCCGGTGGTCTGGTCGACGATCGGCGGGATCAGCAGGAAGCCGAGGCCGACGATGACGGCCAGCGCGGCGAGGTAGATGATCGCCGTGGCCGCGCCCCGGTGCGGGATCCGGCCGTGGCGCGCCAGCGACTCGACCGCCGGGTTGAGCGCCATGGCGAGGAACAGCGCCACGAACACCCAGGTCAGGACGTGCCGCGAGGCGTAGAGCACCCACAGGGCGATGGCGAGCCCCACGAGGATCAGCGTCACGGAGACCACGTTGCGGGGATTGAAGGACACGAGGCGCTGCGGAGGGCCCATGCTCGACGAGATGCCCGCCGCGGCGCCCAACCATCCGCCGGCAGTCGAGACCGAGGCGGCGCAAGGTCCGCGCCTTGGGACGCCGGTTCACACCGGCGCCCGATCGGGGTACGTCCGCCGTCACCCGATCACCCGTTCACCAGGAGAGCCACGATGCCCACCCGCACCACCCAGCGCTCAGCGTCGTCTGCCGGCCGGTTCGGCCGCCACGCCACCACCCCGAATCGCTTCGGCCGTCCGGCGCCCACAGCCAATCGCTTTGGCCGTCCTGCCACACCGGCGCCGCGCTTCGCCACCGGGCGTCGCGGCCGGCCGGCCAAGAAGTCCATCGCCCAGCAGGTGATGAGCGCGGTTCCCGGCCTCGCCAAGGGGTCGTCGAAGCCGCGCCGCGGCAGCGGCGGTGGCAGCGGGCGCAAGCGCGCCGGCGGGATGGCGCTGCTGGCCGGCGGTGTCGGCCTGGCGATGAAGAACCGCGACAAGATCGGCGGCCTCCTGGGGCGCCACTCCTCCGACACGGGCCAGACGCCGCCGATGGCCACGCCGCCGATGGCCACGCCGCCGACGGCGGCGCCGCCGGCTGTGTAGCCGGACTGGACGTCGCTGGCCGGCGCGCGCCGCTTCAGCGGGGCCGGTGCAGCTCGGCGCGCCACCAGTCGACCGGCGACTGGTCGTGGCGGCTGATCTCGATCGTCACCGGCTCCAGCCCGCCGGTGGCGAACGCGTCGATCTCACGGCGGGTCAGCGGCCACGGCGGGCCGTCGGCCGGTGGGTCGCCGTCGGCGCGCACCGCCGCGACGGCCAGCAGCGTGCCGCCGGGCGCGACGAGCCCCGACACCTGCGCGATCGCGGCGGCCCGCGGCGGGTCCGGCAGGGCCTGGACGGTCATGACCTCGACGACGAGGTCGAAGGCCGCCTGCCACGCGGCGGGCGGGTCCAGCAGGTCGGCCGCCACGTAGTCGACGGCCGAGTCGGGGAAGCGGGCGCGGGCGGCGCGGATCGCGGTCTCGGAGATGTCGAAGGCGACGGTCGCGAAGCCCAGCCCCGCCACGAGCTCGGCGTCGTGGCCGGGACCCGCGCCGACGACCATGGCTCGCCGGCCCGTGCCGTCGATCCCGCGCTGCGCGATCCACTCCAGCAGCAGCGGGTGGGCGCCGGCCCGGTCCCACGGCACGATGGCGTCCCCCGTCTCGGCGGCGGCGTACAGTCGCTCGAACCAGCCGGTCGGGTCGTCGGCGGCGAGAGAGGCGCGCGCCAGCCGGGTCGCATCGCGATCGCGGGGCTGGTCCTCGTCGGCCATGGTCACTCGGCGGCGGCCTGGAGCGCCGCGCTCGCGGTCACGATCAGCTCGACGCAGGCCTCCAGCGGCAGGCGGGTGGAGTCGAGCACGAGGTCGTAGAGCCTCGGGTCGGCGGCGTTGCAGTCGTAGTAGCGGCGGACGTAGGCCTCGCGAGCGCGGTCGACCTTGCGCTGGCGGCGCTCGGCGGTCTCGCGGTCGACGCCCTCGATCTGCATCGCCTGCACGATCCGGCGCGCCTCGGGGCCGTCGAGCCGCACGTGCAGCGCCCGTGGGTCGTCGGCCAGCACGACCGCCGCGGCGCGGCCGAGGATCACGGCGCGGCCGGTGGCGGCGAGCTCGCGGATGACGTCGCCGGCGGACTCGTGGTGGGCGGTGAGGCGCAGCAGCGCGGGGTCGACGCCGCCGACGCCGTACAGCTCGGCCATCGGCACCATGTTGCTCAGGATGCGGTCCAGCCCCCGCTCGACGTCCTCGTCGCGGCGGTGCGCCTCCTCGTGGGAGATGCCGAGACGGTCGGCGACGGCCGCGGGGATCGCCCGGTCGGCGAAGGGGACGCCGAGCCGCTGCGCCACCGCCGGGCCGACCGCGCTCCCGCCGGCGCCGTAGGAGGCCGAGATCGTGACGAGCGTCATCGGCTACGCCGCCGACTCGAGCTCGGCGAGCTTGTCGCGGCCCGCCTTGGTGAGCGTGAGGCCGTTGGGCCCGCGCGTGACCAGGCGGCTCTTGTCGAGGTAGGTCGTGACCGCGCGGCGGACCGCCGGGGTGGCGAGGCTCGCCTTGTCGGCGATCTCCTCGGGCGTCGTGGCGCCGTTGCGGATCGCCCGCAGGATGGCGCCCTGCTGGGCGCCGCGAGCTGCGCGGGGCGCGCTCGCGGGGCGGGGCGCGCGCGTTGCTCGCCGGGTGCTCGGCGACGCGGCACCGAGCGCCCGGAGGTCCTCGTCGATCTGGGCCAGCTCGGCGAGCGGTCCCTTGACCTGGCGCTGCAGCAGCGTGCGGCGGTCCTTGAGCTTCTTGATGGTGTCGCGAAGGATCGGGCTGGCCATGGCCTCGGCACGTTACCCGCGGTGCTCGTCGTCACGGCGCGCGAGCGAGCCGGCGACCAGCGCCGCGGCACGGCTCTGGGACCGCGCGGTGACGGCCGCGACGAGCGCCCGCTCCCAATCCGCGTCACTCACCGGTCCGGCCGGCGTGTCCGGCGACAGGCGCGGGAGGATGACGTCGCGATCGGTGTGGTCGGCCAGCGTCCGGGCCAGCTCCTGGGCAGCGGCGTGCTGGACGCGCAGCAGCGAGGTCCGCCCGGGGCCGGCGCAGTCCTGGAGCACGCGCTCGGAGGTCGGGCCGATGGCCTGGCGCTCGCAGCGGGCCCACGGGGCCTCGGCGCCCGCGTGCTGCAGCGCCAGCCGGAGGTACTTCCAGCCCTCGTGCCGGGTGTCGGCCCGGCGGATGAGGACGCGCGCGAGCTCGTCGGCCAGCGCGCGGTCGTCGGCGTCGGGATCCCCGGCCCGGAACCCCAGCGCGCGCAGCGCCTCGGCGAAGCTCCGTCCGGCCCGCACGGCGCGCACCAGCTCGGCGCTCGTGTGCCGTCTGGGAGCGCGCGGGTTCGGGGCGTGGGCGTCCAAAGGACCTCGAACGGTAGTGGCATTGGGAAGGGGATGGAGGTGATGAGCGCCGCGCCGATGCGGCGAGTCTGCCATAGACATCGGGGTGTGCGAAGGCCGTGGCGGTCACGCGTGGGCCAGCTTGAGCACCGCGCGAACGTGGCGGCGGACCTGCTGCGGCGCGAGGGACCCGGCCGGCAGCTCGACCGTGATGGACGACGCACCGGGCAGGTGATGGTTCTGCCAGTTGGACGCCGTGCCGGCGAGCCAGTGGTGGTGGTAGTAGCGCATCCCTGCCGCGCGGGCGTAGACGCGGCCCGCGGCGCTGCTCGGGCCCCAGGCCCACACGAGATCCATGTGCTGGTGGAACCAGACGGTGGCGTGCGGGCGCAGGCGCAGGATGAGGTCCCGGGCGATCCGCGTCTCCCGCTCCGAGAACGGCCGCGTGCCCGGGTAGTAGGTATCCCACGGCCGCCCACCGCCGAGCCACTGCGACGCCCAGTTGCGGTTGAGGTCGACGCCGCGGGCGTTCTGTCGCGTGCCCCGCGCGTGGCCGTCGGGGTTGAGGTCGGTGACGATCCACAGATCTGCGCCCGCATGGACACGCTCCAGCGCGCGGGCGACGGCGATGCCCGCACCCTCGTTGCCGTGGATGCAGCCGAACACGAGCACGCGGACGCCGCGCGGGTCGCCGGCACGCACCACGCCGATCGGCCGCCCATCCTGCGAGCGGCCGAGCCGCATCGGTCCGGAGGCGGGCTGCGGACGCGCGACCGCCGCGCGCGCGCCGGCCGGGACCGGCGACGGGTGCGGTGGGGGAGACGGCGACGTGTGCCCACGCGCCCCCGACGACGCACACCCGGCGCCGGCCACGCCGACGAGCAGCATCATCGCGATGAGGACGACGACCCTCACGGGTTGCAGGCTACGCCGCTGCCTCAGAGCACGCCCAGGATCAACAGCAGCACCACGGTCACCGCGATCGAGACCAGCAGCGAGCCGAGGCATCCCAGGTTGCTGGAGAAGAACAGGAACATCAGCTTCGCAGCAGCGACCGGACGCGCCGCTCGACGTCCTCGCGGAGTGGATGGCCGGTGGCGTCGGTGGGCAACTCGATGACGACCCCGTCCTCGCCCGTCTCGATCCGCAGCGGCATGGCGGCCTCCGGTGTGCCGGCGGGCAGCTCGATCACCATGCCGTTCTCATAGGAGTCGATCACGCGCGGGTCGATGTAGGCCGCGCGCGCGACGGCCGGGGTGTTGCCCAGCGCGGTGCTCACCTGGCGGACCGCCTGGTTGACCGCGCGCTTGGTCGCCGCCTGGCCCGAGGCGTGGGCGCGGGCGAGCGCCGCCGCGGCGAGGACGGTCCCGGCCCAGGTGCGGAACTCCTTCGCCGAGTACGGCCCGTCGGCCCAGGAGCGCAGGGCGTTGTTGACGTCGGAGGCCGTGACGCGGTGCCACGCGCGGTTGGTCCGGTACGCGAGCAGCTCGAGCGGCTCGCCGCGCCGGCGCCGCAGCGGCGCGATCGCCACGACGGCGTCGGGGTCGCGCACCGTCATGCGTCGCCGCTTGCCGTGCTTGCCGACGTAGTCGAACTGCACCGCGTCCTCCAGCAGCGTGACCTGCTCGCGGCGCAGCGTCGTCAGTCCGACGTGCCCGTTGTCGCGCGCGTAGCGATCCCACCCGACGCGGAACAGGCCGACGTCCAGCAGCCGGATCGCCAAGGCGAGAGCGTGCTCGCGCGGGGCGCCGTCAGTGCCGAGCTCCTGCTGGGCGGCGCGCCGGAGTGTCGGCAGCGCGGCAGCGAAGTCCAACATGTCGTCGAACTTCTCGGCGTCGCGGCGCTGGCGCCACTCCGGGTGGTAGAGGTACTGCCGCCGTCCCTTGGCGTCCAGACCGGTGGCCTGCAGGTGCGTATCGGGGCGGGCGGAGATCCACACGTCGGTCCACGCCGGCGGGATGTGCAGCGCCTCGATGCGGGCGATGGTGTCGTGGTCGGTCACGGGCTCGCTCGTCGCGTCGTCGACATAGACGAGCCGGCGGCCGCGGCGCCGGCGTCGCAGCCCGGGCTCGCCGCCGTGGACGTGCACCAGCTCGATCTCGGACATTCCTTGGGCCTGCGGTAGGCCGGACGGCGCCGGCGGCAACCGGGCCGCGCTCACGCCGTCGACCGCGCCGGCACGACGAGCACCGGCAGGTCGCTGATATGCAGCAGCCGCTGCGCGGTGCTGCCGACCAGCAGGCCGGCGAGCACCGACCGGCCGCGCGTGCCGACGACGATCAGGTCGCCGCCCGCCTCGTGGGCGATGTGCAGGATCGGTGGCGCCGGCCCGCCGAGGACCGCGTGGTGGACGTGGAAGCTGACGTCGAGGCCCTCGCCTGACAGCGCCTCGGCCTCGCGCCGCAGGTCGGCCTCGATCTCGTCGGCGGTGACCGGCATCGGCGCGCCGCCCTTGCCGACGATCTCCTGCTCGACGTAGGCGATGACGATCCGCACGCCGCTGCCGCCGCGGGCGAGGTCCACCGCCATGGCGAGCGCGCGCCGCGCTCCCTCGGAGCCGTCGTGTCCGACCACGATCACCTTGAACATGGGGTTCTCCTCGCGTCCGGGACCGCCGCTCAGTCGCGGATCCCGAGGACGTTGTCGTCGAGGTCGCGGAACCAGGCGAAGTGATGGTCGCCGACGGTCGCCACGCCGTCGACGGTCTTGAGCTCGGGCAGGTCGTAGTCGTCGAAGACCACGCCACGCTCGCGCAGCTCGACGACGGCCGCGGTGACGTCATCGACCACGAAGTGCGCGAACGTCAAGTGCGCCGGGGGCGCGCCGGTCCACTCGTAGACCAGCAGCGTGCATCCGCCGCCGAGCGCGAAGACCAGGTCGGTGCGCGGCGGGAGCGGGTCCCCGGACGGGAGGCCCAGCACCTCGCCGTAGAACCGGGCCGCACGCTCCAGGTCCAGTGTCGGAACCGTCGCCT
>JAOPZP010000157.1 GCA_025964055.1 Conexibacter sp. | reverse complement strand
CGCCGGCGCCGTGGCCGGCGGAGACGCTCGCGGGTGCGAGCGGCGCGACGGCCGAGCCCGCCGGCGCTACAGCCCGGCCGGGTGGCGGACGGTGAAGCCCGCGTAGCTGCGGGCGTCGGCCGGCTGCCAGCGGGTGCCCGTGTTCTGGCGCCCGCTCGTGTCGTAGCGCAGGCCCGCGACGACCATGAAGGTGTGGCCGGCGTTGGCGTAGATCGTGACCCACTTGCCCGGCCCCGGCTTGCCGAAGCGCATGAGCGTTCCGGACGTCTCGGGGCCCGTCAGGTACCCGGCGGCCGCCAGCGCGTAGGACACCGAGCCCGAGCAGTCGTAGGCCGAGTCGGTCCAGATCTCGCCTGCGGTGCGGCCGTGGCCGCCGCCGTAGACGTAGGGCTTGCGCGCCACGTCGTTGGCCGCGTGCATCAGCGCGACGAGCTTGCGCGGCGCGGTGTCGGGCACCTGCGCCAGCCCGGAGCCGTCGATC
Organism: Conexibacter sp.; assembly: GCA_025964055.1. Classification (GTDB taxonomy): domain Bacteria; phylum Actinomycetota; class Thermoleophilia; order Solirubrobacterales; family Solirubrobacteraceae; genus Baekduia. Next base: position 3,428 of record JAOPZP010000157.1, on the reverse strand, counting down.
GCGGCCTGGTCCAGGTTGTTGCCGGCCTTGCCGCCGTAGGCCTGGCGGAGGTCGGCGGCGACCTGGGCGTCGGTCGGCGCGCCGGAGGCGAGCCGGCCGGCGGCCTTCGGACGAGCGGCGGTCGCGGAGGCGGGCGGCGCCGGCGTCGTGGCGTCGCGCTGCGCCGCCGTGCGCCCGTAGGACGAGGGGTCGGGCGGCGGCAGGTACGGCGCCTTGACCGCCCACGCCTGGACGCCGTCCGAGGAGGACGAGGACCCGGCGCAGGCGGGCAGGGCCAGGGCGGCGGCGAGCAGGCAGGCCGGGGCGAGGCGACGGGGCATCCAGTCCGAAGTATCGGCAACTGGACGCCGATTCTCCACGGGGTACGGTTGCGCGCATGCTCCGCGCGCTGATCGCCGTCGCCGCCGGCACGCTGGCGACCACCGCCGCGGCGGCCGTTCCCGCCGGTCCCGCCGGCACGCCGGGTCCCGGCACGGTCCTCGGCGGCTGCCCGGTCCTGCCGGCGAGCCACCCGTTCAACCGCGACGTCTCGCAGGCGCCGGTCGACCCGCGCTCCGACGCCTACGTCCGCTCGATCGGCCTCGCGGGTCGGCTGCATCCGGACTTCGCGTCCAAGACGTACGGGATCCCGTTCCGGACCGTGCCGGCGACCCAGCGGCGCGTCCCGATCCACTTCACCGACTACGGCGCCGAGAGCGATCGCGGGCCCTATCCGATCCCGGCCGGCACGCGCGTCGAGGGCGGCTCGGACCGCCACGTCATCGTCCTGCAGCGCGGCACGTGCAAGTTGTATGAGCTATTCGGCGCGCGGCGGGTCGCCGCCGGCTGGTCGGCGGCGTCGGGTGCCCGCTTCGACCTGCGCAGCGGCGCGCCACGGCCCAAGGGCTGGACGTCGGCCGACGCCGCCGGGCTGCCGATCCTGCCGGGCCTGGCGCGCGCCGGCGAGGTCGTGGGCGCGGGACGCATCACGCACGCGCTGCGCATGACCGTCCGGCGCACGCAGAAGGCCTACGTGTCGCCCGCGCGGCACTTCGCGTCCGGCGATCCCGATCCCGCCCTGCCGCCGATGGGCCTGCGGCTACGCCTGAAGGCGTCCTTCGACACGCGGCCGTTCCATGGCCAGGCCCTCGTGATCCTGCAGGCGCTGAAGCGCTACGGCGTCATCGTGGCCGACAACGGCTCGGACTGGTACATCACCGGCGCGCCGGACCCGCGCTGGAACGACGACGACCTGCATACGCTCGGCCAAGTCCCCGGAAGCGCGTTCGAAGCTGTGCAAAGCGGGCGGTTGACCCGGGGATGACGCCATCGGGTCCGCGGCCGCAGCTACGGTGACGCGCATCGGAGGCTGGAGCCAGGCACATGTCCGGCGCGTCCTGTGGCGCGCCGGCTTCGGCGCGACGCCGCACGAGGCCGCCAAGTGGGCGCACCGCGGGCGCGCGGCGACGCTGCGCTGGCTGCTGAGGCCCAACGGGCACCCTGCGCCGCTGTCGGGACCCAAGCCCATGGCCTTGGACCCGGTCAACGAGTACGGCCACGACGTCTTGTGGTGGCTGGACCGCATGGTGCGCACCACGCGGCCCCTGGAGGAGAAGCTGGTCCTGCTCTGGCACGACCACTTCGCCACGCGCGACGTCGACACGCCGCTCATGCTGCGCCAGAACGCGATCCTGCGCCGCCGCGCGCTCGGGTCGTTCCCCGCGCTGCTGCGCGCGGTGATGGAGGACCCCGCGCTCGGGAGCTTCCTCAACCTGATCGGGTCCTACAAGGACGAGCCCAACGAGAACTTCGCCCGCGAGCTGATGGAGCTCTTCACGCTCGGCGAGGGCAACGGCTACACCGAGACCGACGTGCGCGAGGCGGCGCGGGCGCTGACGGGCATCGTCAAGGGCCGCGAGGACGGCGGCGTGCTCCTGACCACGCGGTTCGACCCCAAGAACCACGACGCGGGCGTCAAGCGCATCTTCGGCCACCGCGGGCGCTTCGGGCCCCACGACGTGCTGCGGCTCTGCGTCGAGCACCACGCCCACCCGGAGTTCCTGGTGCGCAAGCTGTGGTCGTTCTTCGTCGACGAGCCGCTGGACCGCACCACGCGGCTGCGCCTCCAGCGCATCTACGTGGGCTCCGGCCACCGCCTCAAGCCGGTGCTCGGCGCGATCCTCGACCACCCCGCGCTCTACGCGCACCTCGGCGCGCCCACGATGGTCAAGGCCCCGGCCGTCGCGATCGCCGGCATGCTGCGCGCCACGCGCCTGGGCGTCGAGACCGACGACTGGACGTGGGTCACCAGCGGGATGGGCCAGCGGCTGTTCGGGCCGCCGTCGGTCGCCGGGTGGGAGTGGGGCCCGGCGTGGATGTCGTCCAACGGGATGCGGATGCGGTTCGTCGCCGCGAACGTCGCGCTCTCGCAGCCCGGGCTCAAGGTGCAGGACGGCGACACGCCCGTCGACCTCAAGCCGGAGCAACAGCTGGCGCGGGCGATGGAGGCCCTGGGGCAGCCGTGGGTCTCGCCGCGCGGCCGCAAGGGCCTGCTGGCGCTGGCCCGGGGCTACGACGCGATGGCCGGGCAGCAGTGGCAGCGCCAGGTCGCGGCCGACATGACCCAGCGCGCGATGCGCCACCTGCTCCTCTCCGCCCCCGACGCGCAACTGCATTAAGTCGAGTTCATCACCTTGCCCCGGATCCGCGCCCACGCCGCCTGTCAGGACTTCCACCGCGCCGGCGAGGCGTCGCGCCGCGACGTGCTCACGCGCCGCCAGATGCTGAAGTGGGGCATCGGCGCGGGCGTCACGGTCTATGCCGCCGGCGCCATGCCGACCGGTCACCTGCTGGACGCCGCGGCGGCCGAGGCGGCCGCCGCGCCCGACGCGCCGATCCTCGTCTCGGTGTTCCTGCCGGGTGGGCTGGACCTGCTCGACACGCTGATGCCGCTGGAGCAGGAGGGCGTGCTGCGCGACCTGCGCGGCGCCATCGCGCCGGCCGCGCCGCTGGCGCTGGGAGGCACGTCGCTGGGCCTGCACCCGGCGCTGTCGCGCGGGCCGGGCGGCGGCCTGAAGGGCCTGTTCGACCGCGGCCAGATCGGCTTCCTGCCGGGCATCGACTACGCCAACCCCAACCTGTCGCACTTCGCGTCGCGCGCGTTCTGGGAGACGGGCATGGTCTCCCAGCAGTCGGTCTCGGGCTGGCTCGGGCGCTGGCTGGACCGTCACGGCAGCGCCGACAACCCCTTGCAGGGCCTGAGCTCCGGCTACGGGCTGTCGCCGACGCTGCGCGCGGTCAAGGCGCCGGTCGCGTCGGTGGCGGACGCCGGCGACGTGCAGCTGTCGCTGTGGTCGGTCTGGGGCAGCTGGGGCGAGGCGGCGGTGAAGACCTACGCGGCGCTGGCGCAGGAGACGCCCGGCGCGGCGGGGCCGGCCGCGGCGGCGCGC
>JAOPZP010000155.1 GCA_025964055.1 Conexibacter sp. | reverse complement strand
CGTTGGCGCGGTCGAGCTGGCCGGTCGGCTCGTCGGCGAGGATCAGCTGCGGCGCGCCGGCGAGCGCGCGGGCGACGGCTGCGCGCTGGGCCTGGCCGCCGGAGATCTCCTCCGGCAGCTTGTCGCGCAGGTCGACGAGGTCGACCAGCTCGAGCGCGTGGCGCGCCGCGACGTGCGCGTCGCGATCCGTGGCGCCGGCCAGAACGAGCGGCAGCGCGACGTTCTCCTCGATGGTGAGGGGCGGCAGCAGGCTGGGGCCCTGGAAGATGACGGCGACGGGACCGGGGCGCAGCGCGACGCGGTCGCCGATCGCCGGCCAGGTGACCGAGCCGAGCGTCGGCTCGTCCAGCCCGGCCATCAGGTGCAGCAGCGTCGACTTGCCCGAGCCCGAGGGCCCGACCAGCGCGACGCGGGCGCCCGGGACGACGGTGCAGTCGCTCGGCTGCAGGGCGACCGTGGCGGTCGGCCCGCTGCCGTAGGTGCGCGCGGCGCCCTCGCAGACGACGAGCGCGTCGCCGGCGGCGACGGTGGTGGCGCTCATGCCTCCACCACCCGTCCGTCGCGCAGCCGGATCTCGCGGTGGGCCCGGGCGGCGACCTCCGGGCTGTGGGTGACGATCAGCACGGCGGTCCCGCCGGCGGCCTGCCGGTGCAGGAGGTCGAGGATGCGGCCGGCGGTGGCGTCGTCGAGCTCGCCGGTGGGCTCGTCGGCGAGCAGCACGTCGGGTTGGTTGCCGAGCGCGACGGCCAGGCCCGCGCGGGCCAGCTCGCCGCCCGAGAGCTGGGCGGGACGGGCGTGGGCGCGGCCCGAGATGTCGCAGCGCTCCAGGACCTCCGCAGCCCACGCGCTGCCGCCGTGGCCGTCGCCGGCGAGCTTCTGGGCCATGGTGATGTTGTCGGCGACCGAGAGGTGGCTGACGAGGTTGGCCTGCTGGAACAGCATGCCGATGCGCCGAGCGCGCATCCCGGCGCGCTCCTCCTCGGGGCGGCGCGAGAGGCGCTCGCCGTCGATGCGCACGACGCCGCCGTCGGGCTCGTCGAGGCCCGCCAGGCAGGCCAGCAGCGTGGACTTCCCGGACCCGGACGGACCGGTGACGGCCACGACGTCTCCCGCCTCGAGGGTCACCGAGACGCCGCGCAGCGCGAGGGTCTCGTCGTCGCCCGCGTGGAAGAACCGGTACAGGTCCTGCGCGTCGAGCAGCGGGGTCATCGGGTCCACCGGAAGGAGTCGGTGACGATCTTCCACGGGTCGACGTTGTCGGCGCCCTTGGGACCGGTGAGCGTCAGCACGGCGGTCTTGCCGCTGCGGGTGAACACGTAGCGCTCGACCGCGTCGGTCTGCGTCTTGCCGGTCACGGCGTTCGGGGCCGACTGCGCCGTGTAGGTGAGGCGCTGCGCGCTGCCCGCGGTGCGCTGGACGGTGCTCGCCTGGCCGGCGTGCTGGGCCGCCGGGCCCTGCTCCATGCGGATGCTGTTGAGCTTGTCGGTGAAGGTCGTGGCGCCACCGGCGGCCGTGCGCGACCAGCCCTCGGGGACCTTGACGGAGAACCCGAGCCCGGGCGGGACGTAGCGGACGTAGGCCTGGTTGTCGGGGATGTCGCCGCTCGGGCTGACCTCGGGGGCGGCGGGCTTGGCCGGCGCCTGCGCGGCGGCCGTGCCGCTGCCGCCGCCCGTGCCCGTCCCGGAGGACGACGACGAGCCGCAGGCGGTGACGCCGAGGGCCAGGACGGCGAGGCCGGCGGCGACGATCGCGGCGGGTCGGGGCCGGCGGGTGAGCGAGGTGGGCAGGCGGTCCATAGGGCGAGCACCGTAGGACCACGAGGTCAGCGCCCGGCCACGCCAAGGTCAACGCCAGGTCAGAACTCCCGCGCGACGTGGCGCACCGCTCTACCGTCCATCGCGTGCCCCCGCCCGCCATCGTGCTGATCGAGGACGACGACGCGATCGCCACGGGGCTCGCGCGCGTCCTCGACAGCCAGGGCTACGAGGTCCGCCGGCTGTCGCGCGGGCGGCCCGCGCTCACCGGTCTGGGGCCCGACGTGGGGCTGGTCGTGCTCGACCTCGGGCTCCCCGACGTCGACGGCCTCGACGTCTGCCGCCATCTGCGGACGGCGCATCCCGAGCTGGCCATCCTGATCCTCACCGCGCGCGACCAGGAGCTCGACATCGTCGCCGGGCTCGACGCGGGCGCCGACGACTACCTCATCAAGCCGTTTCGCCTCTCGGAGCTGCTGGCGCGCGTCCGCGCCCACCTGCGCCGGATCGCCGCCGCCGAGCCGCGCCCGGAGGAGGCGCTGCGCGCCGGCTCGCTGACCGTCGACCGCGCCGCGCGGCGCGCGTGGTGCGGCGACGACGAGCTGGCGCTGCGGCCCAAGGAGTTCGACCTGCTCGCGCTGCTCGTCGCCGAGGCCGGGCGCGCCGTGCCGCGCGACCGCATCATGCGCGAGGTCTGGGACACCGAGTGGACGGGCTCCACCAAGACACTCGACACGCACGTGCTCGCGCTGCGCGCCAAGCTGCCCGAGGACGCGATCACGACGCTGCGCGGCGTCGGCTACCGGCTGGAGGCCGCATGAGGCGCCGGCT
>JAOPZP010000139.1 GCA_025964055.1 Conexibacter sp. | reverse complement strand
CGGCTCGGGTCCGCGCGGCGGTGGCGCGGGACGGCCGCGTGAGGTGGGCGAGGGCATGACGCGCCTGTTCGTCGGTGCCGGGCGGACCGCCGGCATCCGTCCGCAGGACCTCGTCGGGGCGATCGCCAACGAGTCGGGGCTGTCGGGCCGGCAGATCGGCGCGATCGAGATCGCCGACCGCTTCTCGCTGGTCGAGGTGCCCGAGGGCTCGGCCGACCACGTCGTCTCGACGCTGCGCACCAGCACGATCAAGGGCAAGAAGACCACCGTGCGCCGCGAGCGGTTCGGGGCCAAGAAGTAGGCGTACGTGTGGCCCCGCGGTCGCGCGGGCATTGGTGTCGTTGACCGCGACTTCGACACCAGGAGGACCATCGATGCCTTCCAAGGGCACCGCGCAGTGGCAGGGCGACCTCAAGGGCGGCGCCGGCACCTTCAAGGCCGGCGACGACATCACCGGCAACTACGACTTCAAGTCGCGCTTCGAGGACGGCCCGGGCGCCAACCCCGAGCAGCTGATCGGCGCCGCGCACGCCGCGTGCTTCTCGATGGCGCTGTCGGGAGCGCTGGGCGACGCCGGCACCCCACCGGACTCGGTCGACACCGAGGCCGTCGTCACGCTGCGCTTCGTCGACGGCGCGCCGACGATCACGAAGATCGCGCTCACGACGGTCGGCCGCGTGCCGGGAATCGACGAGGCGACGTTCGTCGAGCAGGCGGAGGCCGCGAAGGCCGGCTGCCCGGTGAGCCGCGCGCTGGCGGCGGTGCCGGAGATCACGTTGGAGGCGTCGCTGGCGTAGGGGCTGGCCTTTCGTCGCCCGCGCGCTGCGCGCCAACCACTCAGGCCGGCGCCTCCGCCGCCCCGTACAGCGCCTCGATGGCCCGCGCCTGGGCCACCGCATCCTCACGCCCCACCAACGGCGCCCGCCCATCCGCCACGGCCTGCGCGAAGTCGCGCAGCTGCAAGGCATAGTGGTTGACCCGCTCCACCTCGATGCGCTCCACCGGCTCGCCCTCGCGCGCGACCTCGATCACCGGCGAGCGCGCGTGCCACGGATCGAGCAGCCGCAGGGACCCCTCGTCGCCCACCGCCTCCAGGCCGTACTGGCTCGTCAGCGCGAAGCCGCAGTCGATCGCTGCCAGCACGTCGCCGGGGAAGCGGAGCAGGCCGGTCAAGATCACGTCGACGTTCGCGCCGCCCACCACGCGCATCGCCGCGACCTGCTCGGGCTCGGCGCCCGCCAGCGTCCGGGCGCCGCTGACGCAGTAGCAGCCGACGTCCATCAGCGCGCCGCCGTCCATGACGCGATCGAGGCGCGGGTCCCCGGGCAACGCCACCGGGCCGGAGAAGCGGGCCCGGATCAGCCCGAGGCGGCCCACCGCGCCGGCCGCCAGCAGGTCCAAAGCCCTCCCGACCTGCGGGTGGTGGCGCCACATGAACCCCTCGGCGAGGACCAGCCCGGCCGCCTGGGCGACGTCGAACGCCTCGACCACCTCGTCCGCGCGCCGCGACAGCGGCTTCTCGCACAGCACGTGCTTGCCGGCCTCCAGCGCCCGGATCGCCCACGGGACGTGCAGGTGGTTGGGCAGCGAGAGGTACACCGCGTCGATCCCGGGATCGGCGAGCAGCGCGTCGTAGGTCCCGTACGCCTGCGGGATGCCCTTCTCGCGCGCGTAGGCCACGGCGCGCGGCAGCGAGCGCGACGCCACGGCGACGAAGTCGGCGGCGTCGGCGGCCAGCAGCGCGTCGTTGATCCGGGCCGTCGAGAGGATGCCCCAGCGCAGGTCGGTCACCAGGCGAGGCTAACCGCCACGCCGGGGCGCCCGACCGCGTGGCTCTACAGTCCAGCGCGCGATGACGGTGATCGACGACCAGCCCGTAGCGACCTCCGACGGCATCGAGCCAGGGCGGCTCGCCGCCTGCCTCGCCGTGCTCGCCGAGGCGGAGCAGTTGCCCGTCGACCACCCCGACGCGCTCGTGGTGCAGCGCGCGACCGGCAAGCTGTACAAGATCGTCAAGGAACGCCGGCGGGCGGAGCGCCGCGCCGCGATCCTGGCCGCCGACGCGCAGGTCACCGCCCGCACGGCCACCGGCGCGCCCGGCCGCATCGACGACGAGACCGAGGGGCTGCCGCTGGTCTCCCAGGCCACGGGCGCCAGCGCCGGCACCCTGATCCAGGGCCGCGCGTGCTACGTCTGCAAGCAGCGCTACCACCGCGTCGACGCCTTCTACCACCAGCTCTGCCCGACCTGCGCGGCGCGCCACCACGAGCGCCGCGACGCCCGCACGGACCTCACCGGGCGCCGGGCGCTGCTGACCGGCGGCCGCGCGAAGATCGGCATGTACATCGCCTTGCGCCTGCTGCGCGACGGCGCCCACACGACGATCACCACGCGCTTCCCGCGCGACGCCGTCCGGCGCTTCACCGCGATGCCCGACAGCGCCGACTGGCTGCACCGCCTGCGTGTCGTCGGGATCGACCTGCGCAGCCCGGCGCAGGTGGAGGCGCTGGCCGACTCCGTCGCCGAGCAGGGCCCGCTCGACATCCTCATCAACAACGCCGCCCAGACCGTCCGCCGCTCGGCCGCCGCGTATGCGCCGCTGGTCGCCGCCGAGTCGGCGCCGCTGCCTCCGGGCATGGCATGCGAGGTGCTGACCTTCGGCGCCGTGGCCGCCGGCGAAACCGCGCCGGCCGAGCTGACCGACGCGCCGTCGCCGCACTGGAGCCCGACGCCCGAGGCGCTGACCGCCCTGGCGCTGACCGCCGGCTCGGCCTCGCTGGACCGCATCCACGCGCGGAACGCGATCGATGCCGGCGGCCTGGTGCCCGACCTGCACGACACCAACAGCTGGATCCAGCGCGTCGACGAGGTCGATGCGATGGAGCTGCTCGAGGTCCAACTGTGCAACACCACCGCCCCGTTCATCCTCGTCAGCCGCCTGCGCCCGGCGCTCGCCGCGGCCGCCGCGCATCGCAAGTACATCGTCAACGTCTCGGCGATGGAGGGCCAGTTCGCCCGCGGCTACAAGGGCCCGGGCCATCCGCACACCAACATGGCCAAGGCGGCGCTGAACATGCTCACGCGCACCAGCGCCCAGGAGCTGCTGTCCGACGGGATCCTGATGACGAGCGTCGACACCGGCTGGATCACGGACGAGCGCCCGCACCCGACCAAGGTGCGCCTCGCCGACGAGGGCTTCCACGCGCCGCTGGACCTGGTCGACGGCGCCGCCCGCGTCTACGACCCGATCGTGCGTGGCGAGGCCGGCGAGGACCTGCACGGCTGCTTCCTGAAGGACTACGAGCCGGCGGCGTGGTGAGCTAACGGCGAGAGTGCCACGCCGCCAGCGCCGCTCGCTCCTTGGCGGGCGCCAGGCCGTGCGGCGGGAGGTCGTCGCGCAGCGCCGGCTGCTTGTCGGCCGACAGCAGCCACGCCCACGTGTCGCCGACGGTCTCGGCCAGCGGGCGGATCCGCAGCCCGGCGCCATGGGCGCGCTCGACGCCGGCGGCCAGCATCCCCGCGTACTCGTCGTCGCGCGGCAGCCAGCACGGCAGCTCCGTCCACGGCTCGATGCCCTGCTCGGCGACGAACGGCTCATCGACCCAGGTGAACATCGCGTCGGTGCCCACCGCGTCGCGGCAGGCCTCGAGGAGGGTGCGCATCGTGGCCGCGCCGGACCGCGAGACGACGTTGAACGGACCGCTGCGGTCGTTCGCGGCGCAGTCGAGCAGCCACGCGGCCAGGTCCCGCGCATCGACGTACTGCAGCGGCCGGTCCGGCGGGCCGGGGGCGAGGACCTCGCCGCCGCGGTCCATCCGCAGCAGCCACGCCGGCAGCCGCCCGACGTCCTCGTGCGGCCCGAGGATCAGGCCGGCGCGGGCGAAGACGGCTCGATCGCCGAACGCCTCGGCGATCGCGAGCTCCGCGCCGCGCTTGTCGGCCGCGTAGTCGGTGGTCTCGGCGTCGGGCGACGCATCGACGGTCGGGGCATCCTCGTCGCCGTCGACCGGCGGCGGCGGCGCGTAGACCGACCCGCTGGAGACGTAGAGGTAGCGGGCGGCGCGGGGTGCCAGCGCGGTGGCGCTGTCGCGGGCGGCGCGCGGCGCGCCGGACCACGTGTCGGCCACGACGTCCCAGTCGCGCGCGGCGAGCGGCGCGAGGTCGTCGGGACGGAGCCGGTCGCCGTGGAGGTGCTCGGCGTCCGGGTGGGCCCAGTCCCGCAGCCCGCGGTTGAAGGTCGTCACGTCCCAGCCGCGGCCCACGCCGTCCTCGACGAGCGCGCGCCCAACGAACGATGAGCCGCCGAGCACGAGCAGCCGCGTCATCGCAGCAGGTCCTTCAGCCACGCCGCGGCGGCGCCCGCCACGGCATCGACGTCGGATTTCAGCCCGTGGTCGCCCGCGACCTCGACCACGGTGCGGTCTGGTCCGTGCGGTGGCATGCCGAAGCGGTCGTTGACCCCCTGGATCACCAGCGCCGGGACGGTGACCGCGTCGAGCTCGGGCAGCCGCGTCTTCTGCTCGGCATCGGGCGAGCGCTGCGGCGGGTGGAGTGGGAAGGCCAGGCAGAGGACGCCGATCGCTCCAAGCTGCTGTGCGGTGCGGCAGGCGACGCGCGCGCCGGAGGAGCGGCCGCCGGTGATCAGGGGCAGGCGGTCCAGCGGGCCGCCGTCGCCGAGCTGTGCCACCACCGAGGTCCACGCCGTGTCCAGCGTCCCGGCCGCGGGGGCCGAGCGCCGGCCGGCCACGCGGTAGGGCTGCTCGACCAGCACGGTGGTCACCCCGGCGGCGACTGCTACCCCGGTGACCGCCTGCAGGTCGGGCGCGGTGATCGAGCCGCCGGCGCCGTGGCCGAGGACCAGCGCGGCGACCGGCGCGGTGCCGGCCTGCGGCGCGTGTACGTGCACGCGGGCGGGCCCGTGCGGCGTGTCGAGCTCGAGGACGGTGGGGGCGCCGGGCACGCGGGCCATCCTCGCAGTCGCGGCGCCGGTCGTGCGACGATGGAGCCCATGGCCGACGCCTCCGCGCCCGTGCGCGTCGACAAATGGCTGTGGGCCGCGCGCCTGGTCAAGACGCGCTCGCTCGGCGCCGAGGCGGTCAAGGGCGGGCGCGTCCACGTCAACGGCCGTGCGATCAAGCCCAGCAAGGACGTGCGCCCCGGCGACCGGCTGGAGCTCACGACCGGGCCCGTGCGGATCTCGGTCGTCGTGCGCGGCACGGCCGAGCGCCGCGGCCCCGCCGCAGAGGCCGCCCTGCTCTACGACGAGACCGCCGAGAGCCTCGAGGGCCGCGAGCGCTACGCCGCCCAGCGCCGCCTGGAGGCGGCGACCGGCATCGACCGCGGCGGGCGGCCGACCAAGCGCGACCGGCGCCGCTTCGAGCAGACCGAGGGCGCCCGCCGGCGGGACCGATGAGTTCGGGCTCGCTCGCGCGTCCTCATTCCTGACCCCGAAGATCGGAGCACGCGATGAGCCTTCCCGAGATCGTGACCCAGGAGCAGTGGCTGGCGGCCCGCAAGGAGCTGTTGGCCAAGGAGAAGGCCGCGACCCGGGCCCGCGACGCGCTGAGCGCCGAGCGGCGGCGGCTGCCGATGGTCGAGATCACCAAGGACTACGTCTTCGACGGCCCCGAGGGCGACGCCGGCCTGATCGACCTGTTCGCCGGCCGTCGCCAGCTGATCGTCGGCCACTTCATGTTCGACCCGAGCTGGACCGACGGCTGCCCGAGCTGCACGGCGGGCGCCGACGAGCTGGCGCCCGGTCTGCGCCGGCACCTGGAGGCCCGCGACACCCGGCACGTCTACGTCTCGCGCGCGCCGCGGGCCAAGTTGGAGGACTACAAGGCCCGCAAGGGCTGGACCTTCCCGTGGTACTCGTCGTTCGGCAGCGACTTCAACTACGACTTCCACGTCACGGTCGACGAGCGCGTCGCGCCGTTGATGTACAACTACCAGACGCGCGAGGATCACGAGCGCAAGGGCACGGCCTACTACTTCGACGCCGAGCAGCCGATCGAGCAGCCGGGCGTGAGCACGTTCCTGCGCGACGGCGACCGCGTCTTCCACACGTACTCGACCTTCGGCCGCGGCGCCGAGTGGACCGGCGGCTCGTATGCGTTCCTGGACCTCACGGCGCTCGGGCGCCAGGAGGAGTGGGAGGAGCCGAAGGGGCGCGCGGACCTGACGCGCACGGCGACGCCCGACTTCGCGAGCTGACCGCAGGCAGCGGGCCGTGATCGTCAGCCCGGCGGTGCGCCCGCTGCGCGCTCGAGGCGCTCGAGCGCAACGACGAAGGCGTCGGTGGACGTCGCGATCTCGATGTCGGTCGGCGTCGCGCCGAGGGCGTGCAGGCCGTGAAGCGACTCCACGTAGCCGGCGAACGCGGCGGCCGGCTCGGGCGGCGTCCGGCCCTCCAGCCACCCGGCGAGCGCGGCGCTGCGCTGCAGCGCGGCGTCCCAGGTGGCGTCGATCGCGCCGGCC
>JAOPZP010000116.1 GCA_025964055.1 Conexibacter sp. | reverse complement strand
TCAGCTTCTCCCAGATGCGCGGGACCGCGAAGAACCAGTGCGGGCGCACCTCGGGCAGGAACGCGATGATGTCGCGCGGGTTGGGACAGCAGGTGACCTGGAAGCCGAAGACGATCGGCAGGTAGTGATGCGCGGCGCGCTCGGCGATGTGCGCATTGGGCAGCCACGAGATCACCCGCGCGCCGTCGGGGAACTGGACGATGTCCTCGATCCCGGCCACCGCGGCCAGCAGGTTGCGGTGCGCGAGCTCGACGCCCTTGGGCGGCCCGGTGGTGCCCGACGTGTAGATGAGCGTCAGCACGTCCTCGGGGCCGAGCTGGGCGATCGACGCGTCGACGTCGAAGTCGGCGTTCTCGGGCAGCTCGTCGAGGCGCGTGACGCCCTCGGGCGGGTCGTCGCCGTCGACGACGATCACGTGCTCGAGATCCGGCAGCGTCTTGCGCGCCTCGAGCACGTTGTCGAGGAACTGCTCCTCGGTCACGATGATCCGCGCGCCGGCGTCACCGACGACGTACTCGATCTGGTTCGGCGCGTACGTCATGTAGATGGAGAACGGCGTCGCGCCCACCATCATCGCCGCGAGGTCGGCCTGGTGGAACTCGGGGCGGTTGCCAAGCATCAGGGCGATCGTGTCGCCCTTGCGCAGCCCCAGCGCGGCCAGGCTCCCGGCGAGGCGGTCGACGCGCGTGCGCAGCTCGCCCCAGGTCCAGGAGACGGCATCGCCCTTGGTGCGGACGGCGACCTGGTCGGCGCGCTGCTCGGCGGTGAGCCGGAACGCCTCCGCGATCGTCGCGGCGTCCACGCCCCGCTTCGGCGTCGTGCTGCTCTCCATCTGCCCCTCCCCAGTTGGTCACTTCATGCTGAAGCCGCCATCTTGGAGCCGGCCGATGTCGTTGGTCAACCCAACGGCGAACAGCAGGATGACCAAGACGAACCCCACGTAGCTGGCCTGCTCCATGACGCGGAACGGAATCGGGCGACGGCGCACCTTCTCCGCCAGCGCCCAGAAGATATGGCCTCCGTCCAGGGGAAGGAAGGGGAACAGGTTGACGATGGCCAGCGACAGCGAGATCAGGGCGAGGATCGTGATCCCCCGCTCCACGTCGTCGGCGGCGAAGGACTGGCGCGTCGTCTCGTAGGAGCCGACGACGCCGGAGAGGTTCTTGCGGGCCGAGCTGTCGTAGAAGAGGCGCGTGACGGCGTCGACCGTGGCGGTCGTGACGTTCCACATGCCGGTGACCGACCGGCTCGCCGACTCGCCGACCGGCAGCGGGTGGTAGGTCCCGCCGAAGGAGAAGCCCAGCAGCATGCGCCCGGCCGTCTTGTCGTAGCGCGGGCTGACGTCGAGGACCACCGTGCGCCCGGCGCGCTGCACGGTCACCTTGGCGGGCGTCGCGGCGACGCACTTGTCGACCTTGGCGCCGCCCGCGCACGTGTGCGTGTTGATGCGGGTGCGCAGGACCTCGGGGGCGCCCTTGACGCCGTCGACCGCGACGATCTTGTCGCCCGGCTTGAGGACGCCGGCGGCGGCCGACGCCGGCTGGACCGCCCCGACGGTGGAGTTCACGACGGGCTCGCCCTTGAACGCGAACAGCGAGAAGAGGATCAGGAACGCGACGAGGACGTTCATGGCCGGCCCGGCGCCGATGACGACCAGGCGCTTCCAGACCGGCTGGCGGTAGTAGGCGCGGTGGGCGTGCTCCGGCGGGATCTCCTCCGCCGGGTTCATGCCGGTGATCTTCACGTAGCCGCCGAGCGGGATGGCGCCGACGCCGTACTCGGTCTCGCCGCGCTTGACCGTGAACAGCAGCGGCGGGAAGAAGAGCGCAAAGCGCTCGACGCGCATGCCGACGGCCTTGGCCGCGGCGAAGTGGCCGAACTCGTGCAGGATGATCAGCGCGGCGAAGCCGACGAAGGCGAGGAGCCAGCTCACGAGGCGCGTGCTCCGATCTGCTCGCCGGCCAGCTCGCGGGCCTCGCGGTCGGCGTCGAAGAGCGACTCGAAGGCGCGGACGGGGCCGCCGGGCAGCTCCTGCAGCGTCGCGTCGATGACCTCGGCGATGCCGGTGAACGGCAGGCGCCCGTTGAGGAAGGCGTGCACGGCGACCTCGTTGGCGGCGTTGAGCACGCAGGGCGCGGTGCCGCCGGCCAGCGCGGCCTGGCGGCAGAGGCCCAGGCAGGGGAAGGCCGCGTCGTCGACGGGCTCGAAGGTCAGGGAGCCGATCTCGGCGAGGTTCAGGCGCTTGGTCGGCAGCGCCACGATGTCGGGATGGTGCAGCGCGTAGGCGATCGCGATGCGCATGTCCGGCAGGCCGAGGTGGGCGAGCTGTGCGCCGTCGGCGGTCTCGACCAGCGCGTGGATGATCGACTGCGGGTGGACGACCACGTCGATCTTGTCGTAGGCCACGCCGAACAGGTGATGGGCCTCGATGACCTCCAGGCCCTTGTTCATCAACGTGGCCGAGTCGATGGTGATCTTGCCGCCCATCGACCAGGTCGGGTGGTTCAGCGCCTGCTCGATCGTCACGTCGGCCAGCTCGGCGGTGCTGCGGCCGCGGAACGGGCCGCCCGACGCGGTGATCGTCATGCGCTCCAGCGCGCCGGCCGGCACGCCGTTGAGCAGGTGGTGCAGCGCGGCGTGCTCGGAGTCGACCGGCAGCAGCTGCGCGCCGGTGGCCTCGGCCAGCTGGGTGACAAGCTCGCCGCCCACGACCAGCGACTCCTTGTTGGCGAGCGCGAGGTCGATGCCCTCGCCGAGCGCGGCGACGGTCGGCCCGAGGCCGGCCGAGCCGACGAGCGCGTTGAGGACGAGGTCGGCGCCGGACTCGAGGACGAGCTGGACCAGGCCCTCGGCGCCGACGAGCACCTCACCGTCGGTCCACGCCTCGGCGGCGCGCGCGGCGGCGTCGCGATCGGCGATCGCGATGCGGCGCACGCCGGTGCGCGTGGCCTGCTCGATCAGGGCCTCCCACGAGCGCGCCGCGCTCAGCCCGACGATCTCGAGATCGTCGGTGCGGGAGACCACGTCGAGCGCCTGGGTGCCGATCGACCCGGTGGAGCCGAGCACGAGGAGGCGTCGGGGCATTGTCCAGAAGGGTAGCCGCGGCGACCTCAAGGGCTGATCAAGGTTCGCGGGATGCCGCCAGAGCGGCGACGGCGGCGTCCAGCGTCGCCTCGTCCGGCACGGCGGTGCGTCCCAGCCACGACACGCGAGCGATCGCCGTCGGGCGCCGCACGCCGAGGATCCCGCCGACCAGCGCGGTCAGCAGGGCGGTCCCGCCGCCGCCGAGGCGCACCGCGGCGCGCATCGCCTCGCTCGGGTCGTCGTGGCGGTGGAGGTTGGCCAGCAGGGCGCCGATGACCGCGCGGTCGTCGGCGCCGACGCCACGATACGGCGGCCCCCAGTGCTTGCCGTGGTCGTTGACCTGCTGGTACAGCGCCCGGCCGGCCAGGGCCTGAGCGGCGAGGTCGGCGACGACGATCGCCCCGAGGCCCAGCGGCAACGCCGCGGCCCGCCGTGCGACCGGATCGCTCTCGCGCCAGCCGACGACCAGCGCGACCGCCAGCGCTGGGGACTGTCCCCCCGCCGCCAGCAATGGGGACTGTCCCCCCGGCGCCAGCGCTGGGGACTGTCCCCCTGGGGACTGTCCCCCTCCCGCGGCGCCCAGCACCGCCGCGGTCAACGGCCCGGTCGGCCCCACCTCGTCCAGCAGCCGGTCCCGCTTGATCTCGCGCGGCGAACGGCCGATCCACGGCAGGCCCAGGGCCTCGCCGGCGGCGACGCCGAGCAGCCCACCGCGCAGGGCGTCGCTCAGGTCAGGGCGAGCCACACGTAGTAGCCCGTGACGGCGGTGAACATGATGGCGTCGAGGCGGTCCAGCGCGCCGCCGTGCGCGCCGAAGAGCCGGCCCGTGTCCTTGGTGCCGGCGTCGCGCTTAAGGTAGGACTCGAACAGGTCGCCCAGCGGCGCGGCCAGCGCGATCGACACGCCCAGCACCGCGCCCTTGACCCCGCCGAACCACTCCTGGCTCAGCCCCGCCCACCACACCGCGGCGGTGCAGACCACGATGCCGATCGCCAGGCCCTCGACGGTCTTGTTGGGCGAGATCGACGGCGCCAGCGGGCGGCGGCCGAAGGCACGCCCACCGAGGTAGGCGCCGGTGTCGCCGGCGAACGTGCCGAGCAGCACCGCGAAGACGAGCGCGCCGCCGTGCGGCAGGTCGCGCAGCAGGATGGCGTGCGCCAGCGCGAGCCCGATCCACGCCAGCCCCATGAGCGTCACCGAGATCGCGGGTGCTCCCCCGCCACGGGCCTGGTTGACGGTCACCAGGAACACGAGCGGGATGCAGGCCATGAAGACCAACAGCACCGTGCCGCGGTCGCCGAGCGCGGCGGCGGTCAGCAGGCCGGCGATGCCGACCGCGCCCGCCAGGCGCGCCGGGCGCGCCCGCTCGAAGAGCGTGAACAGCTCGTGCAGGCAGACGAGGCCGAGGATCCCGATGCCGACCGCGAACACCGCGCCGCCGAGCGCGACCATCGCCAGCGCGACGACCAGCGCCGGGATCGCCACGACGATCCGCGCCCCGAGGTCCGAGCCGCCGCCGCGGGGGCGCCGCCGTGGCCGGCTCCCACCGGCCGTGGCGGGACGGCGCTGCCGATCGGGACGACCGCGCCGGGGCTGGGGCACCGGTCAGCGCCCCCCGAAGCGCCGGGCGCGGGCCGCGAAGTCGTCGAGCGTCGCGCGGAACGCCTCGCGCGAGTAGTCGGGCCACAGCTCGTCGCGGAACATCAGCTCCGAGTAGGCCGACTGCCACAGCAGGAAGTTGCTGGTCCGCTGCTCGCCGCTGGTGCGGATGACGAGGTCGGGGTCGTGCATGTCGGGCGCGTAGAGCAGCCGGCGGAAGTCCTCTTCGCTGCCGCCGTCGAACCGCGCCGCGGCGTCGACGATCTCCGCGCGCCCGCCGTAGTTGAACGCCACGAACAGCGTGATGCGATCGTTGTGGGCGGTCTCGGCCTCGGCCCAATCCATCTGCTCCAGCAACGCCGAGGCGATCCGGTCGCGCCGGCCGATGAACCGCATGCGCACGCCCTCGGCCTTGAGCTGGGGCGTCTCGGACAGGATCCGCTGGGAGAACATGCGCATGAGCGCCGTGACCTCCTCGGCCGACCGCGACCAGTTCTCGGTGGAGAACGAGTAGACCGTCAGCTCGCGGATCCCGAACTCGGCGGCATCGCGCAGCCGGTCCTTGACCACGTCGGCGCCGGCCTTGTGCCCCTCGGCGACGGGCAGATCGCGCGCCTGGGCCCAGCGGCCGTTGCCGTCGGTGATGATGGCGACGTACTTCGGACCCCCGCCGGAGTCTGAGTCGCTCACCGCACCAGGTCCCTCGTCCACCGCGCGAACGAGCCCCTCGCAAACGAGCCCTCTGGGCGAGGCTTGCGCGGAGAGTTCGCGCCCGGGCTGCGAGCCCCTAGGCGAGCACGCCCGCTCAAACCTCGAGGATCTCTTCTTCTTTGGCCTTGAGGAGCACGTCGAGCTCGGCGACCTTGCCGTCGGTGAGCTTCTGCAGCTCCTGCTCGCCGCGGCGCTCGTCGTCGGCGCCGACGTCGCCCTCGTCCTTGAGCCCCTTGAGGTCGTGCATGATGTCGCGCCGCACGTTGCGCACGGAGATGCGCCCGTCCTCGGCAAGGCCGCGCACGACCTTGACCAGGTCGCGGCGCCGCTCCTCGTTGAGCTCGGGGATCGACAGGCGGATGATCCGGCCGTCGTTGCTCGGCGTGAGCCCGACGTCGGACTCCATGATCGCCTTCTCGATGATCTTGATCGAGGACGCGTCGTAGGGCTGCACCGTGATGAGCCGCGCCTCGGGGACGTTGATGGTCGCCAGCTGCTTGACCGGCGTCAGCGCCCCGTAGTAGTCCACCATGATGCGGTCGAGCACCGCCGGGCTGGCGCGGCCCGTGCGAACCGACGAGAAGGTGTTCTGCGCCGCCTGGACCGCGGCGGTCATGCGCTCGCCGGCCTCGGCCAGCAGCTCGTCGATCAACTCACTCATTGGTGTCTCCTGCCTCCGCCTTGACGAGGGTGCCCACGCGCTCGCCGGACACTATCCGCTCGATGTTGTGCTCGTCGTCCATGTTGAAGACGTGGATCGGCAGGCGGTTCTCGGCGCAGAGCGTGAGCGCCGTGGCGTCCATGACCCGCAGGCCCCGCTGCAGCGCCTCCATGTGCGTGATCTCGGGGATCAGCTCCGCGTCGGGGTCCTCGCGCGGGTCGGCGGTGTAGACGCCCTCCACCCCGTTCTTGGCCATGAGGATGGCCTCGGCGTGGATCTCGACCGCGCGCAGCGCCGCCGCGGTGTCGGTGGTGAAGAACGGGTTACCGGTCCCCGCCGCGAAGATGACGACGCGGCCCTTCTCGAGGTGGCGCATCGCGCGGCGGCGGATGTAGGGCTCGGCGACCTCGGCCACCGTGATCGCGCTCTGCACGCGCGTGTGGACGCCCTGGGTCTCCAGGGCGTCCTGCAGCGGCAGCGCGTTGAGCACCGTGGCCAGCATGCCCATGTAGTCCGCGGTGGCGCGGTCCATGCCAGCCGCCGCGCCCTTCATGCCGCGATAGATGTTGCCCGCGCCGACCACGATCGCGATCTCGACGCCGCGGTCGTGGATCGCCTTGATCGCCGCGGCGACCGCCCGAAGGCGCTCCGGGTCGGTGCCGTAGTCCTGGGAACCCATCAGGGACTCCCCGGAGAGCTTCAGCAGGATGCGCTTGAAGACAGGATCAGCCAAACCGAGGCGATCCTAGGGATCGGCGCGGGCGGATCGCTACTCCCCGACCGCGAAGCGGGCGAAGCGCTTGACCACGACGTTCTCGCCGGTCTTGGCCGAGAGGTCGCCGCGCAGCTGGTCGATCGTCTTGCCGCCGTGCTTGTCGGGGTTGACGTGCTCCTGGTCGAGCAGGACCACGTCGCCGTACCACTTCTTGAGCTGGCCCTCGACGATCCGGGGCCGGATGTTCTCCGGCTTGTCGGCGGCCATCTCCTCGAAGACGCGCATCTCGCGCTGCTTGTCCTCCTCGGGGACCTCGTCCTCGGAGACGTACAGCGTCTGCGGAGACGCGGCGATGTGCAGCGCCAGGTCCTTCGCGAACGCGATGAAGTCCTCGTTCTTGGCGACGAAGTCCGTGTTGCACTCGACCTGCACGAGCACGCCGACCTTGCCGGTGGCGTGCACGTAGCTCTGGACGGTGCCCTCGGAGGTCTCGCGCCCGGCGAGCTTGCCGAGCTTGTTGCCCATCTTGACCCGCAGGATCTCGACGGCCTTGTCGATGTCGCCGCCCGACTCGGTCAGGGCGTTCTTGCAGTCCATCATGCCGGCGCCCGTCTTCTCGCGAAGGGCCTTGACGTCGGCAGCAGTGATCGTGGTGCTCACGGTGCTGTGCTCCGGTTTCTGAAAGGGGTGGTTACTCGGGCTTGGCGCTGTGCGCGCCGGCGGCGCCGGGCTCCGGAGCGCCGGGCTCGCCGGCGGTCTCGTCAGGCTGGACGGCCTCGGCGGGCGTCTCGGCGGGCGCCGCCGGGGCGGCGTCGTCGGGCCCCAGGACCGCGTCGGCGACGGGCGTCTCGATCGTGGACGCCGGGTCGGGCGTCTGGTCGTCGGCCGTCGGCGCCGGGGCCTGCTGGCCACCGGGACGCGAGGCGACCTCGTCGGTGT
>JAOPZP010000102.1 GCA_025964055.1 Conexibacter sp. | reverse complement strand
GAGGCGGCCCTGCGACAGCAGGGCCTCGGCCAGCGCCACGCGGGCGGCGTGGGCGCCCGGCTGGGCGTCCAGGACGCCGCGCAGCTCGGCCTCGGCCTCGGCGATCGCCCCGACCTCGTAGAACGGGACGGCGATCAGGAAGCGCTGGGCGGGCGTCGGGGCGGGCACCTTGACGCGCACCAGCGCCGCGACCTCGGCGGCCGGGGTGCCGCGGCGCAGCAGGACGCGGGCGTAGGGCTCGACGGCGCCGATGAACGCCGGGTGGTGGTCCAGGACGTGGGCCAGGTGGGTCTCGGCGTCCTCGAGGCGGCCGACCGCGATCAGCAGCTCGGCCAGCAGGTTGCGGGCGTGGAAGGTGCCGGCGCCGACGGTCGCGCTGTACTTGGAGGGCGCGTCGCCCATGGCGATGCAGCGCTCGAAGGTCGCGATGGCCTCGTCGAGGTCGCCCTTGCCGCGCTGGGCCAGGGCCTGCTCGAGCACGATGTCGGTGAACCCGGGCAGCAGCCCGAGGACGGTGTCGCCGGCGGCGAGCGCGTCGTCGTGGCGGCGGTTGGCGTTCAGCGCCTTGACCCAGCGCGCGGTCAGCGAGGGGAAGTAGCCGTACTCCAGGCGCTCGGGGTCGGCCTCCAGGGCCGACCAGGCGCGCTGCAGGTGGTGCAGCGAGCCGGCGACGTCGCCGGCGGCCGCGCGCTCGGAGCCGAGGTTGAAGTGCAGGAAGGGCGTGTCGACGCCCTCGGCGATCTGGCGCTCCAGGAGCTCCAGGTTGCGGCGCGACTTCTCCTTGGAGTCGCGCACGGTGCCGAGGTAGCCGTAGTGGTCGATGCGCACCGGCGAGGGCTCGAGGCGCTCGGGCATGCTCGGCAGGCGGTGGGCGAACTGCTCGTGGACGCGTCCCTCGAAGCGGTACTCGGGGCGGTTGCGGAACAGGCGCAGCGCGTTGTGGGCGACGGCGGCGCCGTCCTCCAGCTCGCCGACGTGGTTGGTCTCGGTGAGCCAGAACCCCTCGCGCCAGGTGCGGCCGAGCAGCTCGCGCAGCCGCGGGCCGTCGCCCTCGACGAGGACCTCGTCGGCGTCGAGGTACATGAGCCAGTCGCTGGTCGCGGCGTCGAGGCTGACGTTGCGGGCGGCGGCGAAGTCGCCGTCCCACTCGTGGTGCAGGACGCGCGCGCCGAAGGACTCGGCGATCTCGACGGTGCGGTCGGTGGAGCCCGTGTCGACGACGATGAGCTCGTCGACGTGCTCGGCGATGGCGGCCAGGCAGCGCGGCAGCATGGCCTCCTCGTCCTTGACGATCATGCAGAGGCTGACGGTCTGGCCGGTGGCCGGCACCGCGCGCTGGGCCGTGCGCTGGGCGCGCGGGCCGAGCTCGCGCAGCGCCCGCAGGACCGGGGCGGGCAGGCCCTTGGGCGTGGCCGTGCCCTGCTTGCGCCGGCGCGTGCACTCGCGGAGGTTGACGGCGACGTCGGCCAGCTCGGGATCGAGCCGCTGCGCGGCGCGGAAGAGCGACTCGGCCGCCACGATGGCCCCGAGCTCGTAGAGCAGGACGCCGCCGAGGTTCAGCAGGACCGGCTCGCGCGGCTCGTCCTCCAGCGCGCCGACGGCGGCGACGGCTCCGGCGAGGAAGGTCTCTGCGGTCGCGGCGGGCGAGACGCTGCGGTGCGCCAGCGTCGACTCGATCAGCAGGCGGCGCGCCTGGTAGCGGTCGTGGACGTCGGGCAGCTGGGCGGCGGCCGCGACGAGCGCGCGCCAGCCGTCGAGATCGCGCGCGGCGAGGAGGCCGGCGGCGCGGTTGGTGACCTGGGCGACGGCCGCCGCGCCCGTGACGGGCGTGCGAGCGGCGGAGTTCTGGGAGGCAGCCGGTCCGTCGACCGGTGCGACAAGGCGAAGCGCCATGGGTGCTGATGGCTCCTTGGAGGGGTTGGAGGGCGGACGGGCCGCCATGCACGGTCGTCGGCCGGTTCCGGAGCAAGTTGAGACCCTCGCCCCTCTGCCGCCGCGCGAGACGAGCCCTCTGGGCGAGGCTTCGCCAGGCCCGCGTCAAGAGCGATCGGCCGACATGCACAGCTTTGAGGCAAATCGATGGAGGTTCGACGCGGCCCCTCCCCAGAACTGGGGAGGACCGGGTTGGACACACGTCGAGGGTCGAATACCGGAATACGGGGATGCGGACCGTTCGGGCCCATACCGATACCTCACAGCGTCCCCCCCGCCCCAAGGAGCAACGTCGTGAGCCTCGCTACCGCACAGACCTCGAATCGCCGCCTCTCCTCCGAGGACACCCTCGCCCTCTGGAAGGAGTACCGCCGCACCGACGACCGCAGCGTTCGCGATCGCCTCGTCCTCACCTTCGCCCCGCTGGTCAAGTACATCGTCTACAAGAAGGTCCGCGAGATGCCGGCCCGCTGCGAGGTCGAGGACTTCATCTCCTGCGGCCTCGAGGCGCTGATCCAGTCGATCGAGCGCTACGACCCGGCCAAGGGCGCCACGCTCGAGCAGTACGCCTGGACCCGCATCCATGGCGCCGTGCTCGACGAGCTCCGCCGTCAGGACTGGGCCCCGCGCTCCGTCCGCCGCTGGGAGCGCGACATCGAGCGCGCCGCCGACGAGTTCACCACCCTTCACGGCCGCCGTCCCGACAACGCCGAGCTGGCCGCGTCGATGGGCACCACGGTCGCCGAGCTGCGCAAGCGCCGCGACGAGATCACGCAGTCGGACCTGACCTCGCTCAACACGCTCGTCCTCTCCGACGACGAGACCACGATCGAGCGCATCGACACCATCGCCTCCACCGACGCCTCGGCCGATCCGCTGCACGCGGCCGCCAAGGAGCAGGCCAAGGACAAGTTCCGCGAGGCCTTCGCCCGCCTGCCCCAGCGCGAGCGCGAGGTCGCGGTCCTGCTCTACGTCAAGAACATGACGCTGGCCGAGATCGGCGAGATCCTCGGCGTCAGCGAGTCGCGCGTCTGCCAGATCCACGGCCAGCTCAAGAAGACGCTGCGCACGCAGCTCGACGACGACGCCCCGTTGTTCCAGGCCGTCGCCTAGCTTCGGAACCCGCGTCGTCTAGCGGGGGGCCGTAGGACGACGCTTCGCTTCCAGGCCGTAGGCCCACACCAGGACCTCGGCCACCGCGACGAAGAGCTCGGGCGGGATCTCCTGCTCGAGCTCCAGTCGTGACAGGGCCTCGACCAGCGCGGGCTCCTCGCGCACCGGGATGCCCTGCTCCGCCGCGATCTCCACGATCCGCTCGGCGATCATGCCGGCTCCGGTCGCCACGACCCGCGGGGCGCCGGCGGCCGCACGGTCGTAGCGCAGCGCGGTCGCGCGCTTCGGGCGCTCAGGCTCGGACATCCAGCGTCTCCTCCCTGGGGTGGACGGTGACCTGGACCGGCCCGCCCGTCACGCGCGCCAGCGCGGCGCGCAGCACGTCGGCCGCGCCGCGCACCGCCTCGGCGGGCTCGCCGGCGCTGACGTGCACCGCGGCCGCGCCGCGGTCCAGCCGCACGTCGAGCCGGCCCAGCGTCGGCGAGTCGTAGCGGACGACCACGGAACGCACGGCGGCCCCTCCCCCGCGCCGGGCCTCGGCCTCCTCACGCTCCTCGACGTGCACGCGCGCCACCGCGCCGCCCGGCAGCGCCAGCGCGTAGGCGGCGGCCGGGATCGCCTGCGCCTGCTCGGCCGCCGGCGGCGCGGCCTGCTCCACGATCTTCAGGTGCACGCGCTCGGCGCCCGCCTCCTCGACGCGCAGCCGCAGCTGCTGGCCGGGCACCATGCCGTCGGGCAGCTTCGCCGGGATCCGGACGCCGGCGAGCACGAGCGTGCGGACGTCGAGCACCCGGGCGTTGAGCACCGTGCCCGTCGTGAGCGGGAGGTCGGGGAGCATCCCGCGCAGCAGGACGAGGGCGACAGGCGAGGCCAAGGCTGCGCACAGGTTCGCACGTCCCCCGGCCCCTCAAGTCTGCTCGCGGGCGTCCGACGACCCGGTGAGCATGGAACGCGGCCTCTACATCGCCGCCGCCGGCATGGTCGCCGAGATGGTCCGCCAGGACCAGATCGCCAACGACATGGCCAACGCGGCGACCCCCGGCTACAAGGCCGACCGGGCCCAGCAGCAGTCGTTCTCCGAGCTCCTGCTGCAGAACACCAAGACCGGCCAGACGGTCGGCCCGCTGGGCCAGGGGCCGATCATCACCAAGCAGGTCACCGACCTCTCGCCCGAAGGGCTGCGCGACACGGGCGAGCCGCTCGACCTCGGCATCACCGGCAACGGCTACTTCGCCGTGCAGACCGCCAAGGGCGTCCGCTACACGCGGGACGGCTCGTTCAAGTCCAACGGCGGCGGCACGCTCGTCGACCAGCTGGGCAACCCCGTGCTGGGCACCGACCGCAAGCCGGTCAAGGTCGCCGCCGACGGCACCGTGGACACCACCAAGGTCGGGGCGTTCGCCCTGACCGGGGTCCGCAAGGAGGGCGACGCCCTCTTCACCGGCACGGCCGCGGGCAAGGCCACGGGCGAGGTTCGCTCGGGCGCGCTCGAGGGCTCCGGCGTGGACGCCGGCCGCACCATGGTCGACATGATCGCCTCGCTGCGCGCCTTCGAGGCCGGGCAGAAGGCGATCCAGACGATCGACCAGTCGCTCGGCCTGGCCGCGCAACAGGTCGGCAACCTCCCCGGCTAGCGCCGGGACCGCGCAGCAGCGTCCCGCGGTCGGACCGCGGTCGTACGCAAACTGCGCCTTTCCCTCAAGTCCGTTCGGCCCCGGTCGATCACCGGGGAGACAGAGGACCTCCGATCGGCTGGACCACCCGTTGGTGGAAGCCGGAGCTCCTGATTCCCTCCTTCCCAGGAGACCCGGACATAAATGCTTGAAGGCATGTACACGGCTGCCGCCGGCATGGCGGCACAGCAGACCCGTCTCGACGCGGTCTCCAACGATCTGGCGAACGTCGACACGACGGGGTACAAGCACACCCGCGTCGCGTTCCGCGATCTCGTGTACGACTCCGCCCAGGGCTACGGCGCCGCGAAGGGCGTCACGATCGGCGCCGGCTCGGCGGCGACCGTCCTCGGCCGCAGCGTGGAGCAGGGCGGCATGCAGAGCACCGGCCGCTCGCTCGACGTCGCCGTCAACGGCCCGGGCTTCCTCCAGGTCAAGCTCTCCGACGGCCGCACCGCGCTGACGCGCGACGGCAACCTGCAGTCCGACGCCCAGGGCCACCTGAAGGTGCACACCGGCCAGCTCATCGAGCCGCCGATCAAGCTTCCCGCCGGCACCGACGCCGCCCAGGTGACGATCGGCGCCGACGGCGCCGTGAGCGTCGGCACCACCAAGCTCGGCAAGCTCAAGCTCGTCGACGTGCCGGCCCCCGGCGCCCTCCAGGGCGGCCCCGACAACACCTTCGTCCCGAGCAAGGGCAGCGGCGCCATCCGCGCCGCCGCACCGGGCACCAGCCTGCAGCAGGGCGTGCTCGAGGGCTCGAACGTCGACACCGCCCAGGCGATGACCGACATGATCGAGGCCCAGCGCGCCTTCCAGATGGCCAGCAAGGCCATCACCACGCAGGACCAGATCCTCTCGATCGCCAACCAGGTCAAGCGATGAGCACGCTGCCCCCCATCGACAACAGCGTGCTGCCGGCCGACGTGCGCCAGGCGCCCCAGGCCGATCAGCAGCGCTACAAGACGGCACTGGCCTTCGAGCGCCAGCTCGTCGAGCAGCTCACCCAGCAGCTGTCGGACTCCGCGACGTCGCAGGACGGCGGCGCCGGCGAGGACGGCGGCGGCTCGTCGTCGGCCTCCAACTCCTACCAGCAGATGATGCCCGGGATCCTCGCCGACAGTGTCATGCAGTCCGGCGGCCTGGGCCTGGCCCGCACGATCGCCGCCTCGATGAAGGAGCGCGGCCAGTGAGCCTCCTCGCCGCCCCGGCCGTTCCCACCGCCTTCGGCACCGACGTGCTCCGGCACCTCGACGCCCAGCTGGCCTCCGCCCGCCGGCTGCTGGACGCCGTCCTGCGCCAGGGCGCCGCCATCCGCAACCGCGACGTCGACGCCGTCCTCGCCCGCCTCGGCGAGATGCAGGCCGAGATGGAGCGCCGCTCCACCCTCGAGCGCGACCGCGTCCGCATCCTCACGCAGGCCGGCGGCGGCCTCGGCGTCGCCCCCCACACCGTCACGCTGGAGGCGCTGGCCCAGCTGCTCAGCCCGCACGAGGCCGCAGCCGCCAAGGGCCGCAGCGCCGAGCTGCGCGGCCTGCTCGCCGAGGTCCAGCGCGAGCACGTCACCAACCGCGCCCTGATGCGCCAGGAGCTCGCGTTCCTGTCGCACCTGACCCGTCAGCTCGGCGTGGACGGCGAGGACGTGGGCTACCGCCCGCCCAGCGAGCCCGGCGCCACGATGCGCGCCACCCTCGACCCGGCCGCCCAGCCGGTGCGGATGCGCCGCGCCCTGGACCTGGAGGCCTAGGCCATGAGCATCGGATCCTTCGGCGGCCTGAACACCGCGCTGAGCGGCGTCACCGCCCAGCAGCGCGCCCTCGACGTCACGTCGCACAACATCGCCAACGTCGAGACGCCCGGCTACAGCCGCCAGGAGGCCGTCTTCGGCGCCCGGCCGTCGCTGACGATCCCCGCCGGCGCCAAGCTCGACGGCACCGGCGCGCAGCTCGGCCAGGGCGTCGACGTCCTGACCTACCGCCGCCTGCGCGACGACTTCCTCGACCTCCAGTTCCGCGCGCAGAACATGACGGGCGGCCAGGCCGACGTCACCGCGCAGCGCCTCGGCCTCGCGCAGGACGCGCTGGGCAGCGGCGACGCCGCGCTCGGCAAGCAGCTCGACAAGTTCTGGAGCTCCTGGCAGACGCTGGCGGCCAACCCGCAGAGCGCGTCGGCCAAGTCCGCCGTCGTCGGCATCGCCCAGACGCTCGCGCAGCGGTTCTCCACGCTGGACGCCGACTTCAACACGATCGGCACGCAGGCGACCGCCGCGGTCACCGACCTGCTCGGCCCCCAGGGCCCGATCAAGCCGATCGCCGACGAGCTGGCCAAGCTCAACACGCAGATCAACCTGCAGCAGGGCGTCGGCCAGCAGCCCAACGACCTGCTGGACCGCCGCGACCTCCTGCTCGACCAGCTCTCGCGCTACGGCCAGGTGTCGGTCGGGCCCGACCCGACGCTCGACGCGCAGGGCCAGCCCGCCTACCCGGGCATGGTCCAGGTCTCCTTCGGCGGCGCCGCCACCGCGCTCGTCTCCCAGAGCACCGTCACGATGCCGACCACCGCGACGCTCTCGGCCACGCCGGGCGGCCAGCTCGGCGGCCTGCAGGACGTGGCGGGCAAGATGGCCGCCTACCGCACGACGCTGAGCGGCCTGGCGTCCTCGATCATCACCTCCGTCAACTCCGCCGCCGCCAGCCCGGTCTTCTCCGGCACGGGCGCCACCGACATGGCGGTCGTCGCCACGTCGGCGACGATCAGCGCCGGCGCCTCCGGCGGGCCGGCCGGCGACAACAGCGTCGCGCTGGCGATCGCCGGCCTGCGCGGCGGCGCGGTCGACACCGGCTACGCCGGCCTGATCGGCACGATCGGCGCCGACGTCCGCACCGCCGAGGGCAACAGCACCACCTCGACCTCGGTCCTCGACTCGCTGACCGCGCGCCGCCAGTCGGTCGCCGGCGTGTCGATGGACGAGGAGATGACCAACATGATCCGCTACCAGCGCGGCTATCAGGCCGCGGCGCGCGCGCTCACGACGATGGACGAGATGCTCAACACGCTCATCAACTCCACCGGACGGGTCGGGCTCTAGCCATGTCGATGCGCTTGACCAACACCATGTTGAGCCACCGGGTCATGACCGACCTGCAGTCGCGCTACCGGCAGATGTCGGCCACGCAGGAGACGATCTCGACGGGCAAGCGCGTCAACCGCCCGTCCGACGACCCGACCGCGGCCGCCATGGAGCGTCAGCGCACCTCGGACCTGGAGGGCGTCAAGCGCAGCCAGGACAGCGTCGCCGCCTCGCAGTCCTACCTCGACGCCGCCGACTCCGCCCTCAGCGGCGTCAACAACCTCCTGGCCCGCGCCAGCGAGCTCGCCGTCTACGGCGCCAACGGCTCGCTCAGCCAGGACAACCGCAACTCGATCGCGGCCGAGATCGACCAGCTGACCAAGGCCGCCAAGGACTCGCTGAACGTCAAGTTCGGCGACGCCTACGTCTTCTCGGGCACGAAGTCCGACGTTCCGCCCTACTCCGGCGCGACCGGCGACGCCTACCAGGGCGACACCGGCGCGATCGTCCGCGAGGCCGGCCCGGGCGTGAGCCTCCAGCTCAACGGGCCCTTCAGCCCGCTCAACGCCATCCCGGCCGGCTCGACCGCCGCGCTGACCGCCGACACCGTCCTGGGCAGCGGCAGCGCCGCCGGCGACGGCCGCGTGCTGGCCACGCTCGAGGCGCTCTCGGCGCACCTGCGCGGCGGGACCGCCGCCGACATGACGGCGCTGCAGACCACCGATCTCAAGGCGATCAAGGACAACCAGACCGCCCTCAGCGACGCGCGCGCCACGATCGGCGCCACGCGCAACCGGGCCGACGCCGCGGCGTCGCGCCTGACGGACCTCGAGGACGCGACCAACCAGTCGCTCGACGACCTCACGGGCGTCGACCTCGCCAAGGCCCTCACCGACTTCACCGCACAGCAGACCGCGTACCAGGCCTCGTTGAAGGTCGGCGCGCAGATCATCCAGCCGTCCCTGTTGGACTTCATCCGATGAGCGGCGGACTGGGCAACCCCAATGATGGAGGCGACTCACACATGGCAGTGACCCTTCGGTCGAGCCGCTTCGGGGAGCTCCAGATCCCCGCCGAAGCGATCCTCGACTTTCCGAACGGACTGATCGGCCTCGGTGGCCGGCGGTTCGCCCTGCTCGCACGCAGCGAGGAGAGCTCGTTCGTCTGGCTGCACTCGATGGACGATCCCGAGCTGGCGGTCCCCGTCACGAACCCCTGGCGGTTCTTCGAGGACTACGCGGTCGACCTGGCCGACGACGAGGCCGAGCGCCTCGGCATCTCCGGCCCCGAGGACGCGTCGGTCTACGTGACCGTCAGGTCCGCAGCCGCACTCGAGGACTTCTGCGCGAACCTTCGCGCGCCGATCCTCGTGGTGGGCAACCAGGGACATCAGGTCATCAACCAGGCCCCGGACGCCCCTGTCCGCGCCCCTCTGTTCGCGGGGCTCCAGGAGGAGCCATCGACCAAGGCCGCGTAGCTCTCCAGGTACGCTCGCACCCCTGACCGTTCTCCAAGGAGGAGTTCCCTCATGCTCATCATCACCCGCCGCCCCGGCGAGAAGATCATGGTCGGCGACGACGTCGTGGTCGAAGTGATCGAGGTCAGCGGTTCCAGCGTGCGCATCGGCATCGCCGCCCCGAAGTCGATTCCCGTCTACCGGGAAGAGATCTGGGCCGCGGTGCAGGCGGAGAACCGCGCCGCCGCCGCGTCGGAGGTCGACCAGCTCCCGGACGACCTCCCGGCCTCCAGCAAGAAGCCCTAGCGGCCTCCACCGCTAGCTCCCTCACCGCAACGCTTCCCTCCCAGGAAAGGACAAAGGATGTCCCTTCGCATCACCCAGAACATCGAGGCGCTGAACGCGACTCGAAACCTGCAGTCCAGCAGCATGAAGATCACCAAGTCGATGGAGAAGCTCTCCTCCGGCTACCGCGTCAACCGCGCCGCCGACGACGCCGCCGGCCTCGGCATCTCGGAGTCCATGCGCTCGCAGATCCGCGGCATCGCCCAGGGTCAGCGCAACATCCAGGACGGCGTTTCGATGGTGCAGACCGCGGAGGGCAACCTCGACGAGGTCCACTCCATGCTGCAGCGCATCCGCGAGCTCGCGGTCCAGTACAAGAACGGCTCGCTCGACACCGCCGCGCGGACGTCGATCCAGAACGAGGTCAACCAGCTGGCCTCCGAGATCAGCCGCATCGGCGCCCAGGCGCAGTTCAACGGCCTGCCGCTGCTGACGGGCAACACGACCGTGTCCTTCCAGGTCGGTGCCAACGACGGCGAGCAGATCAGCATCACGATGCTCGACCTGGCGACCTCGGTCGGCACCTCCTACGCCTCGCTGTCGCCCACCGGCGCCACCGACATCTCCGAGATCGACGCCGCCATCAACGCGGTCTCCGCGGCCCGTGGCGCGATGGGCGGCGTGCAGAACCGCCTCGAGCACACGCTCTCGCTGCAGGCGACCTACCAGGAGAACCTCACCGCGGCCGAGTCGCGCATCCGCGATGTCGACATGGCCGAGGAGATGGTCAACCTCACCAAGACGCAGGTGCTCCAGCAGGCCGGTACGGCCATGCTGGCGCAGGCCAACCAGCAGCCCCAGAGCGTGCTGCGCCTGCTGCAGTAACCCGATCGCAGTCCTCCTGTCCGGCGCGGGCCGTCCCTTCGGGGGCGGCCCGTCGTCGTTGTCTCGAG
>JAOPZP010000101.1 GCA_025964055.1 Conexibacter sp. | reverse complement strand
TCCAAGGGCGAGGCCGGCACCGGCGACATCGTCGAGGCCGTGCGCCACATGCGCTCGATCCGCGGCGAGATCCGGCGGCTGTCGACGCTCGACGAGGACGAGCTCTTCGTCGCCGCCAAGGACCTCCAGGCGCCGTACGACATCGTCCGCGACGTCGCGCGCGCGGGCAAGCTGCCCGTGCCGCTCTTCAGCGCCGGCGGGATCGCCACCCCGGCCGACGCGTCGCTCATGATGCAGCTCGGCGCCGAGTCGGTCTTCGTCGGCTCCGGCATCTTCAAGTCCTCCAACCCGGAGGCGATGGCGCGCGCAGTCGTCGAGGCCACGACGCACTTCGCCGACGCCGAGCGCGTCGCGGCCGCGTCGGAGGGCCTGGGCGACGCGATGCAGTCGCTCGAGGTGCGCAAGCTCGACGCCTCGCAAGTGCTCGCCAACCGCGGCTGGTAGGTGGCTCACGCCGCGGTGAGCGGGACCCCGCTCGTCGGCGTCCTGGCGCTGCAGGGCGGCTTCGGCGCGCACCTGCGGATGCTGCGGGACCTCGGGGCCGAGGTGCGCGAGGTGCGCGTGCCGGCCGACCTGGAGGGGCTGGACGGACTCGTGCTGCCCGGCGGCGAGTCGACGACGATGACGCTCGGCATCGCCCGCGAGGGCCTGGCCGAGCCGCTGTCGGCGCTCGTGCGCTCCGGCGCGCCGGTGCTCGGCACGTGCGCGGGCCTGATCATGCTCGACCGCGAGCACCTCGGCCTGATGGACATCACCGCGCGCCGCAACGCCTTCGGCCGCCAGCTGCACTCCTTCGAGACCGACCTGGACTTCCCCGACCTCGACGAGCCGGTGCACGCCGTCTTCATCCGGGCGCCGTGGATCGACGAGCACGGCGCGGGAGTCGAAGTGCTGGCCTCCGTCGACGGCCACGCGGTCGCCGCGCGTGAGGGCGAGATCACCGTGGTTGCGTTCCACCCGGAGCTGAGCGGCGAGCATCGGTTGCACGCGCAGTTCCTGGAGCGGGTGCGGGAGCGGATGGCAGCCTCGCGTGCGTCGAGGGACGACTGAGCCGCGATAGTCGCGGTTGAGTCGTCCCTGGGCGCCAGGGCTGCGCTCCAGCCCCTCAGCGCGCCCGCAGCGCGTCCACGATCAGCTCGCCGTACCGCGACCACACCGCGGGGTCCTGCTCGTGCGACGCGCGCAGGACGTGCGCGATCCCGGTGAACAGCACGCGGAGGTCGAGGGCGCTCGCGTCGTCGCGCAACGCGCCCGCGTCGCGGGCGCGATCGACGACGGCCTCGAGGGCGGCGTGGGTCGTCGCGCGGGCGGCGTCGAGCTCGGGCAGGTGGATGTCGGCCGCCATGCTGCCGGCGACTGCGCAGTCGCCGGCCTGGCGCTCGGCGATCGCCAGGATCACCCGCTCGAACGCGGCGGCGGGGTCGTCGTCGGTGAGCGCCTGCGTCGCGAGCGTGGTGATCCAGTCCAGGCGCTCGGTCGCCACGGCCGCCACCAGGTGCTCCTTGGACGGGAAGCTGCGATAGACGGTCGCCTTGCCCACGCCGGCGCGCTGGGCGATCTCCGGGATGCCGGCCTCCATGCCCTTGTCGGCGAACACCGCCGCCGCGGCGCGGATCACGCGCTCGCGGTTGCGGCGCGCGTCGGCGCGCTGCGGGCGGGTCGGGGGCGTCTCGGTGACCAGGGCCATGGCTAGGCCTCCGTCGTCGCGTAGGCCGGCTCGCCGAGCGGCGCCGCGGCGCCGATCTCCGAACCGACGGGCAGGTGCCCGTGGCTGGTGCGGGGGATGGTCACCGCGGCGACGGCGGCGATCAGGGCCACCACGCCGCTGATCACGAACGCGCTGGTGTAGCCGCTGTCGCTCGGCAGCCCGGTCGAGCCCAGGACGCTGCCGGCCAGGATCGCGGCGGTGACCTGCGAGCCCAATGACGAGCCGACCGAGCGCACGACGGCGTTGAAGCCGGTCGCCTGCCCGGTCTGGTGGCGCGGCACCGCGTCGACGATCAGGTTCGGCATCGCGGCGTAGGCGAGGCCGACGCCGATCGAGGCGATGGTGTTGAACACCAGGATCTCGACGACCGAGCCGTGCATGAAGCCCATCAGGACCATGCCGGCCCCGGTGGTCAACCCGCCCAGCGTCAACGGCACCTTGTTGCCGAGCTTGGCCCCGAGGATCCCCGAGATCGGGCCGACGAACAGCATCGCCAGCGCCGAGGGCAGCATCAGGACGCCTGCGGCCGTGGCCGAGAGGCCGAAGCCGTAGCCGGTGGACTTCGCGGCCTCCGCCAGCTGCGGGATCAAGATGTAGGACCCGAACATCCCGAAGCCCACGAACAGCGTGGCGATGTTGGTCATCAGGACCGGGGGCGACGCGAGCACGGTGACGTCGGCCAGCGGCTCGCGCGTCTTGCGCTGCAGCTGGACCCACGCGGCGAGCACGGCGAGTCCGGCGCCGAGGAGCAGCAGCGTCTTGGGCGCGCCCCAGCCCCAGGTGTTGGCGCGCGAGATCGCCACCATCGGCAGCACCAGCCCGACGCCGAGCACGACGGCGCCGCGCAGGTCCACCTTGCCGGGCGTGCGGTCCGGCGACTCCGGGATGTACAGGAAGATCGCGACGGCGGCC
The DNA here is from genome assembly GCA_025964055.1 of Conexibacter sp. Lineage (GTDB taxonomy): Bacteria > Actinomycetota > Thermoleophilia > Solirubrobacterales > Solirubrobacteraceae > Baekduia. Next base: position 165 of record JAOPZP010000101.1, on the reverse strand, counting down.
GCGGCCGACATCGCGGCGCTCAGCCAGAAGATCCAGTGGTAGGAGGCGTGGTCGACGAGCAGGCCGCCGATGACCAGGCCCACGCCGCCGCCGATGCCCAGCGTGGCGGAGATGAGGCCGATGCTCGGGCCGACGCGCTCGCGCGGGAACTCGTCGCGGATGATG
>JAOPZP010000098.1 GCA_025964055.1 Conexibacter sp. | reverse complement strand
TGGGTGCTCTTGGACGGGGTGTGGGCCGACGCGATGCCCGTCGTCCCGAGCGACGCCATGGCCATGATGCCCAAGGCGACGAGAAGCTTGCTGCGCTTCATAGATGTTCTCCGGTTGTTGTAGAGCTTGAAGGGAATCAGGCGGTCGCCAGAGCGAGGTGGCCCGGAATGTCGTTGCGGTGCAGTTCCCGGTACTCGGGACGCCAGCTGATGTCGCACGGCTCCGGCTGGGCGCGCATCCGCTCGCTGAGGATCGTGCGCAGGACGCGCAGCCCGTCGCGCGTCGGGTGAAGCTTGCTCTCGCCGTACATCCGCTCGAGTTCGTGGCTGCCGACCTCCTGGATCTTCATCCCGGAGCGAGCGATGCGCACGTTCATCAGCGTCTCGACCTCGAAGCCGTCGCAGTCGATCTGCATGTGCTTGAGGCACCGCGCCCAGAAGGCGTTGTACCCGTAGCAGAGGTCGGTGTACTCGGTGCCGAACAGCACGTTGACGATGCCGTTGAGCACCTTGTTGCCGAGGTCGCGGTGCCAGGTGATGTCGGAGCTGCCACCGCCGTGGCCGAAGCGTGTGCCCTTGGCGAAGTCCGCGCCGTCCATCAGCGTCTGCACGAAGGCCGGGATCTCGCGCGGATTGGTCGATCCGTCGGCGTCCATCATGACGATGATCTCACCGGTGGACGCCGCGAAACCGCACGCGAGGGCGTTGCCCTTGCCCTTGCCGTTCTGGAGGACGATGCGGACGTCGGGGCGCAACATGCGCGCCATCGCCACGGTGTCGTCGGTCGAGTGCCCGTCGACGACCAGGATCTCGTGGACGTCGGCCGGGATCACTGCGAAGACATGCGCGAGGTTGGCCGCTTCGTTGAGCGTCGGCACCACGACGCTGACCGTCGGCGCCCCGGCGGGGAGCCGTGGAATGAATCGACTACTGGAGAGGGCCAAGTTGTCCTCGGTGTCAAGAGCTTGCATCTATCGGAGTTCCTTCTCCTGGGGACTCGCGCCGACCGGCGAGCCGTTGGACCGTTCCGTGCCGGGGGGCGACCACCCAGCGGGGCACAACATGACAGGCCGCGGCCCGCGCGGCATGGAACATTCGTCCAGAAATGTTTGCGGAGCTTCAGTTCTGGCCGCCCGCCCGCATTGCGCGGGAACGTCCAGTGCCCAGAAAACCTTGATTTCTCGGGCGATCCGACCGCGCCTAGCCCGTCAGGCCGGATGCACTGGACCGCGAACCCAAACTTGAGACGTTCGCCCGGTTACCGGACACAGTCACCCCCCGATCGGGGGAGTTCCGGTCAGCTGGCGATACCGAAACCCACGCGCTGCTCGTCCTTCTCGACGCGCAGCCAGAGGACGTACTGCAGGTTCAGGCGGATCGACCCGTCGTCGGCCTCGACGTCGTGCCAGCCCTCGTTGCCGAGGGCGTCGCGCAGACGGCTGAGCTCGTCGTCGCTGACGCGGGTCACCAGCGGGGGGCTGGCCTGGAAGCCGATCGAGATGCGCTGAGCCATGGCCGCAGCCTACTGGGGTCCGTGGGCCGGCTCGACGATCTCCGTCAGCACCCCGCCCGTGGCGGCCGGATGCAGGAACGCCACCCGTGAGCCGCGGATGCCGATCCGCGGCGTCTCGTCGATCAGGCGCGTGCCGGCGGCCTTCAGCGCCTCGAGCGTCGCGTCGATGTCGGCCACCTGGTAGGCGACGTGATGCATGCCCGGGCCCTTCTTGGCGAGGAACTTGCCGACCGGCGTGTCGGGGCCCAGCGGGGCCAGCAGCTCGACGTGGTTCTCGCCGACGTCGAGCAGGACGGCCTCGACGCCCTGCTCCGTGACGGTCTCGCGGTGCACGAGCGCCATGCCGTAGGTCGTCTCGTACAGGGCGATGGCGGCGTCGAGGTCCTCGACGGCGACGCCCACGTGGTCGATGCGCGCGAACATGGCGCGCGACCTTAGTCGAGCGGGCTGCCTCAGGCCGCGCTGTCGTCGGTCCCGCCCGGATGCGGCAGGGGCGTGACGGCGGCGATCCGCGCGCGATCGGCGGTCGGTGGGACGGCGTAGGGGCGGCGGCGCACGGGCTCGACGCCGGCCATGATCGTGTCGATCTCGCCGCGGTCGAGGGTCTCGCGGTCCAGCAGCGCGGTCGCCAGCTCCTCGAGCTTCGGACGGTGCCCGTTGATGAGCTCGTAGGCGGCGCGCTGGGCCTCGAAGGCCAGCTCCTGCTGCTCCTCGTCACGGATGCGGCGCGTGAGGTCGGAGACGAGGTCGGCGTCGGTGACGGCGCGCACGCTCGCGGTGGCGGTGCCCATGCCGTAGTCGTGGACCATCGCGTGGGTGATCTCGGCCAGGCGCTGCAGGTCGTTGGCGGCGCCGGTGGTCACCGCGCCGAAGACGATCGCCTCGGCGACGCGCCCGCCGAGCAGGACGGTCATCTGGTCGACGAGCTCCTCGCGCGTCTTGAGGTAGCTGTCCTCGTCGGGCAGGTTCATGACGAAGCCGAGCGCGGAGCCGCGCGGCACGATCGAGATCTTGTGCACGCGCTCGGTCGTGCTCAGCAGCTCGCGGCAGAGCGCGTGGCCGGCCTCGTGGTAGGCGACGACGCGGCGCTCGTGCTCGTTGAGCGTGGTGTTGGTCTGCACGCCGGCGACGACGCGCTCCAGCGCTCCGTCGAAGTCCTGGCGGCTGACCGCCTGCCCGCCGCGGCGCACGCAGAAGATCGCGGCCTCGTTGCAGAGGTTGGCCAGCTCGGCGCCCGACAGGCCGCTGGTCTGCTGGGCGACCAGGTGCAGGTCGACGTCCTCGCGCAGCGGCTTGTTGGCGGTGTGGACCTGGAGGATCTTCTTGCGGCCCTCGACGTCGGGCGGCGAGACGAAGACCTGGCGGTCGAAGCGGCCGGGGCGCAGCAGCGCGGGGTCGAGCTTCTCCAGCAGGTTGGAGGCCGCCATGACGACGACGCGGCCGGAGGAGGCGAAGCCGTCCATCTCGACCAGCAGCTGGTTGAGCGTCTGCTCGCGCTCGGAGTTGTTGTCGGTGCCGCGGCGGGCGCCGACGGCGTCGAGCTCGTCGATGAAGACGATGGCCGGCTCGTGCTTGCGCGCTTCGCGGAACAGGCGGCGGATGCGCGCGGCGCCGAGGCCGGCGAACATCTCGACGAACGACGAGGCCGACTGCGCGTAGAAGGTCGCGCCCGACTCGTGGGCGACGGCCTTGGCCAGCAGCGTCTTGCCGGTGCCGGGCGGGCCGTGCAGCAGGACGCCGGCGGGCACCGACGCGCCGATGCGCTGGAACTTCTTGGGGTCCTTGAGGAAGTCGACGACCTCCTGCAGCTCCTTCTTGGCCTCGTCGACGCCCGCGATCTCCTCCCACTTGACCTCGACGCCGGCGTCGGGCTTGATCTCGACCGGCTTGGTCTTGGGCATGGACTTCAGCGTCCGGTACATGACGACCGCGAAGAGCACGATGAACAGCAGGGACGCGAAGCCCTGCCAGTCGTTGCCGAACTGCTGGATGCGGTCGGTGACGCCGACGTGGGGCGTCACGACGGCGGTCGTGTTGCCGGCGATCGCGCTGGAGTGGGAGCCGGTGAGCTTCGTGCCGGGCTTGACCGTGCTCTTGGACGCGCCCTGGTTGGAGGCGGGCGTGGACGACGAAGCAGCGGACGCGGACACCTCCCTTCCATCGGCCGCAAGCCGCGATCCCTTGAAAGCAGCGGCCGAGATCGGCGATCGGACACCCGCTCGACACAAGCGGACCGTAGTCCGCTATAGTCGTCACAACGCAAACGGACTTCGGTCCTCTTCCACACACCGACAGGAGCCTCTTCCCACCATGAGCACCACCGCGCAGCAGATCCCCACCGGCACCTACAGCGTCGACCCGGTCCACTCGACCATCGGCTTCGGCGTCAAGTACAACGGCCTCGCCACCTTCCGCAGCACGTTCGAGAAGTTCGACGCCCAGCTGGCTGATGGCGTCCTGACCGGCACGGCCGACGTCACGTCGGTCGCCATCGACGAGCCCAACTTCAAGGGCCACCTGATGACCGAGGACTTCTTCAACGCCGAGGTCACCCCGACCGTCACGTTCCGCTCGACGGCCATCCGCGCCAACGACGACGGCACGGCCGAGGTCGACGGCGAGCTGACCATCAAGGGCGTCACCAAGCCCGTCACCGCCACCGGCAGCTACGCCGCCGGCGCCGACCCGTACGGCAACGAGCGCGTCGCGTTCGAGCTGAGCACCAAGGTCGACCGCCGCGAGTTCGGCCTCAACTGGCAGAACGAGCTCCCCACCGGCGGCGACGCCGTGGCGTGGGACGTCAACCTCGTCGTCGAGCTGCAGCTCGTCAAGCAGGCCTAGAGCACCATGGCCCCGATCCGCATCCTGGGGATCTCCGGATCCCTCCGGAGCGGGTCCCACAACACGAGCCTCCTCCGGGCGGCGGCGCAGTCGCTGCCGTCCGGGGTCGAGCTCGAGGTCTTCGACGGCCTGAGGGACCTGCCCCCGTACGACGCCGACCTCGACGTCGAGCCCGCGCCCGCGGCAGTGACCCGCCTGCGCGACGCCATCGGCAGCGCCGACGGCGTCCTCATCTCCACCCCCGAGTTCAACGGGTCCATCCCCGGCGTGCTCAAGAACGCGCTGGACTGGGCCTCGCGCCCCTTCCCCGACAACGCCTTCCGCGGCAAGCCCGTGTCGGTCATCGGCGCCTCCACCGGCCTCTTCGGCGCGGTCTGGGCGCAGGCCGAGACGCGCAAGGTCCTGGGCATCATCGGCGCCGACGTGCTCGCCAACGAGCTGCCCGTCGGCATGGCCCACACCGCCTTCGGCGACGACGGCCACCTGCTGGAGCCCGACCTCCGCGCGGCGCTCGACGAGTTGCTCGGCGTCCTCACGCAGCGTGTGGGAGCCCGGGAGTCCCAGGCGGCGGTTTAGGGTGCTCCATGTGGGCCCCCCATCCTTCGAGCTCCCGATGTCGGCGGCGCCGACCCAGGAGCGTGAGCGTGCCGACGCGCGGCGCAATCGCGAGCGGATCCTCTGTGCCACCGCCCGGCTCGTCGAGCGGGTCGGGATCGACTGCTTCTCGATGGACGACGTCGCCGCCGAGGCGGGCGTCGGCAAGGGCACGCTCTACCGGCGCTTCGGCGACAAGTCCTCGCTCATTCGCGCGCTCATCTCCGAGCCCGAGCAGGCCTTCCAGGAGTCGCTGATCCGCGGCGAGGCGCCGCTCGGCCCGGGCGCCGCGCCCGCCGAGCGGCTGCACGCCTTCGGCGACGGCCTGCTGGCGTTCCTGGACCGCCACGTCATCTACATGCAGTCGGCCGAGCGCTTCGGCGCCGTCGACCGCTACCGGCACCCGGTGTACGCGTTCTACCGCACGCACGTGGCGCTGCTGCTGCGCCAGGCGATCGGCGACGCCGCGAGCACCGACTACCTCGTCGACGCGCTGCTGGGCCCGCTCGGCCCCGAGCCCTTCGCCTACCAGCGCGACGCCCGCGGCATGTCGCTGGACGAGATCCGCGCCGGCTGGCACACGCTGTGCGACGCCGTGCTGGCGTCGTCGCGCTAAGCGGCCGCCGGCACGCCCTCGGCCCGCAGGATCTCCGCCAGCGCGGCGCGCCCGACGTCGAGCTGCGTCTCGGTCGGCTCGCGCGTGCCGATCACGCGCTGGAGCTCGTAGCCGGGGCGCCGCAGGATCCGGGCGGCGAGCGAGGTCTCGTGGCGCTCGGACCAGTTGAACACCTCGACGGCCAGGCCGATCGAGGCCAGCGAGACCGCGGTGCCGACGACGGGGCCGGGCTTGTCGACCGCGCGCTTGAGCAGCGCGGTGCCCGCGATGTTGGAGGCGAGCATCGGCGCCATCAGGTGCGAGCCGCAGCGGTCGTGCTCCTTGGCCGCGTCGCGCGCGTCGTCGCCGCCCTGCTCGTAGGCGGCGATCGCCTTGTGCTCGACGCCGTGGTAGGCGGCGAGGTCGCCGCTGCCCAGCGCCATCAGCGACGGCACGAGCGAGACGCCGGCCAGCGCGATCTCGCCGCCGGTGCCGGTGAAGCGCCGGCGCAGCAGGGTCGTGGCGAGCGTCGTCGCCGCGGCCACGCCGACCAGGCGGCCGTCCTGCCACGGCAGCTTGGCCTCCGGCAGCGCGCGCTTGACCAGCGGGATGACGATCATCGCCTCGCCCAGGCGCACGACGCCCCGGGCGCCGGGCACGGACTCGACCCGGCCGCGCAGCCGGGGCTTGCGCCCGGACGCCACCGCGATCGTGCCGTCCTTGCGCCGCACCGCCGCCGACCAGTGCGTCGGCCCGTGCACGAGCAGCCCGTTGCGCAGCGCCATGCCGCCGAGGCGCAGCGGCTTGGGCGCGCCGTCGGCCGTGGTCTCGTCCGCCGGGGCGCTCATCCCAGCAGCTCCGTCGCGACCGAGCGGTAGCAGCGGGCGGCGAAGCCCACGTCCGCGGCGGCGATCCGCTCGTCCTTGCCGTGCACCAGGGGCCACATCTCGTAGAGGCTCATCTCGCGTTGGGGGAAGAAGCCGTAGGCCACGCATTCGGGGAACGCGTCGCGGAAGGCCCGGGAGTCGGTGTAGGCCGGCAGCATCGTCGGGACGACGCGGGCGCCGGGGTCCTCGCCGGCGATCCAGTGGCGGATCGCGTCCATCAGCGGCGACTCGGTCGGCGAGCCGTTGCCCACGACCTCCTCGATCCACGTCACCTCGTAGCCGTTGCCGAGGCCCTCGAGCACCTCGTCCATCCGGCGCTGCGCGGTCTCGCGCCCGTGGCCGGGCGGCACGCGGCAGTCGACGGTGAGCGTCGCGGCGCTCGGGATCACGTTGATCTTGCTGCCGGCGCTGATGATCGTCGGCGCGAACGTCACCGAGGCCATCGGCTCGGCGAACGCGGCCAGCGCGGGGTTGGCCTCCCGCAGCGCGTCCAGGCCATCGACGCCGAGCGCGGCGAACAGCGCCTGCGGCGCCTCGGTGAGGTCCAGCGACGGGCGTCTGGTCGCCAGCGCCTGCAGCAGCGGCGCGAGCTTGGGCAGCGCGTTGTCGCCGACGTTGGGCATCGAGGCGTGGCCGGCGGCGCCGCGGGTGGTCAGCGAGAAGCGCATGACGCCCTTCTCGGCCGCGCACACGCCGTAGAGCCGCTCGTCGCCGTGCGGGATGACCGATCCGGCGCCCTCGTTGAGCAGGTAGTCGCAGCGGACGAGCTCGGGGTGGTTCTGCGTCAGCCAGATCGCGCCGTCCTCGCCGCCGGTCTCCTCGTCGACGACGACGATCACCAGCAGGTCGCCGCGCGCCGGCCGCCAGCCACTGAGCGCGAGGTCCAGCGCGGCGGCGACCTCCGCCGCGGTCTGCGACTTCATGTCCTGCGCGCCGCGGCCCCAGACCTCGCCGTCGACCAGGTCGCCCGACCACGGGTCGCGCTGCCACTCCTCGGGGTTGGCCAGCACGGTGTCGACGTGCGAGAGCAGGCCGAGCACGGGCCCGTCGGCCTCGCCGCGCAGGCGCGCCACGAGGTTCGGGCGCTCGGGCGTGCGGCCGAGCAGGTCGACCTCGAACCCGGCGTCGCGCAGCTCGGTGGCCAGCTCCTCCTGCAGCGCGCGCTCGTCGCCGGGCGGGTTGACCGTCCGGTGACGGAGCAGCTGCTGCAGCAACGCGACGGCGCGCTGTTCGAGAGCCATTGTCAAGACCCTAACGCGCCGGCACCGACCGCCAGGACGGTCGACCATGCCAGGCGGCCTGCGCGCGCCGCGGCACCACGACCACGGCGCCTGCCACCCTTGGGGCAGTGTCTGACCAGCTGTTCTCCACCGGCGCGCAGGATTCCCAGCAGCAGGGTGGCGGTCCCGCGCCGCTGCCGCCGGGCTCTCCGCTGCCCGCGCGCATGCGCCCCAGCACCCTCGCCGAGCTCGTCGGCCAGGAGCACGTCCTCGGCGAGGGCTCCGCGCTGCGCGTGGCCATCGAGCACGGGCGCCCCTTCTCGATGATCCTGCACGGGCCGCCCGGCACGGGCAAGACGACGCTGGCGCGGATCGTCGCCACCGGCGCCGACGCCGCGTTCGAGGAGCTCAGCGCCGTCGCCGCCGGCAAGGCGGAGGTCACCGCCGTGATCGCCCGCGCCCGGGAGCAGCGCCGCGCGGGCCGCTCGACGGTGCTGTTCCTCGACGAGATCCACCGCTTCAACAAGGCCCAGCAGGACGCGCTGCTGCCCGCCGTCGAGGAGGGCCTCGTCACGCTGATCGGGGCGACGACCGAGAACCCGTACTTCTCGGTCAACTCGGCGCTGCTGTCGCGCTCCCAGGTCCTGGAGCTGCGGGCGCTGACCGCCGAGCACGTGGAGATCCTGCTGCGCCGCGCGCTGGAGCGTGGCGAGTGCGGCGAGGCGCAGGTCGGCGAGGAGGCGATCGCCTTCCTGGCCCAGCGCAGCGGCGGCGACGCGCGCACCGCCCTCGGCGCGCTGGAGCTGGCCTGCGAGACGGCGGGAACCGGCCCCCACCCACCCACGGTGACGCTGGAGATCGCCGAGAGCGCCCTGCAGCGCAAGGCCGTGCGCTACGACCGCGACGGCGACCAGCACTACGACCTGATCTCGTCGTGGATCAAGGCCACCCGCGCCAGCGACCCCGACGCCTCGCTCTACTACCTCGCGGTCATGCTCGAGGGCGGCGAGGACCCGCGGTTCATCACGCGGCGGATGGTGATCCTGGCCTCCGAGGACATCGGCAACGCCGATCCGCAGGCGCTGGTGGTGGCGACGTCGACCGCCGCGGCGATCAACCTGATCGGCCTGCCCGAGGGCGCCCACGCGCTGGCGCAGTGCGCGGTCTACCTCGCGCTCGCGCCGAAGTCCAACGCGTCCTACACGGCGCTCGGCGCGGCGCGCGCCCACGTGCGCGACCACGGCGCCCAGGCGCCGCCGACCTACCTGCGCTCCGGCCCGCTGAAGGAGGCCGGCTACGAGTACCCGCACGACCGGCCGGGCCACATGGGTCCCCAGGACGTCATGCCGCCGCCGCTGTCGGGGACGCGCTTCTACCACCCCGACGAGAACGAGGCCGAGATGGTCGCGCGGCTCGCGGCCATCCGGCGGGCGCGCGGCCTGCCGGACTGAGACGCGATCCGGAGGAGGTCCGCGGGCGGCGGATGCACCCTGCGCGCGTCCGCCGCCCGCGGAGGCCGCCGATGCGCATGGGTCGCGCGGCAGCGGCCGGCACTCTCGTCAGGACGAGGCGCGGCTCCCGGTCGACGCCTCCCGCCGTCCGGACCTTGGCGACACCGGAACGTAGAGATTCGCGGGCGGTTGCTGGGGCACGCGCAACAAAGTGCATCGATTCAGGGCGCAAACGCCACGAAAGTGCCCGTCTCAGGTGAGCGCGCGCAGGCCTCCGGCGGTGATCGCGGCGGCCAGGATCACCACGAGGACCGGCGCGCGGAGCGCCACGGCCACCAGCGCGGCGGCCAGGCCGGCGGCGCGCGGATCGACGCTCAGATGGCGCCCCGAGGCGAACGTGTTGGTCACGATCAGCGCCGCCAGCAGCGCCGGGCCGAGGAGCGCCATCACGCGGGTCAGGCGCCTGGGCAGCGCGCGGCCGCCGAGCGTCGCCGGCGCCAGGCCCTTGAGCAGCACGGTCCCCGCGCCGGCGCCGAGGACGACGATCCACGCGGTGCTCACGCGCGGG
>JAOPZP010000096.1 GCA_025964055.1 Conexibacter sp. | reverse complement strand
GCGTGCTCATCACCGAGTTCATCGACGGCCGCGGCTTCGGCGCCGTCAAGCAGCTGCCCGAAGCGGAGCGGGACCGCTTCGCCGAGATCTGCTTCCGGTTCTTCTACGGGTTGCTCCGTCGCGAGCGGACGGCCGCCGGCGACCCGCACCCGGGCAACTACCTGCTGTGCGACGACGGGCGCGTCTGCTTCCTTGACTTCGGCCTGATCCGGCGCATGGACGCCGACTACCTCGACGGCGAGCGGGCGCTGGCCCAGGCGGTCATCGCGGGCGACGCTCCCGAGGTGCACCGCGGGATGTCGGAGCTCGGCTACCTGCCCGATCCCGGCGCGTTCGACCCCGACCGCGTCCTCGGCCAGCTCGCGACCGCCGGCGAGTGGTACTTCACGACCGGCTTCCGCCGCCTCGATCCCGAGTACGTGCGCAACGCCATGGAGATCTCCGGGTCGCCGGCCTCGCCGTTCTTCGACGAGATGCGCCGCCAGACGATCCCGCCGCAGGCGCTGCTGCTGCGCCGGATGGAGGGCCTGCTGTTCAGCGTCCTGGGCGAGCTGCGCGCAGGCGCCGACTGGGGGACGCTCGCGCTGGAGTACATCGCGGAGGAGCCGCCGTCGACCGAGCTCGGCCGCGCCGAGGCCGACTGGCTGGCCGTGCAGTCATAGACTGCCGGCCATGGCAGCCACGGTCATCAACGGGCTCGAGGAGCTCAAGAGCAGGGTCGGACAGGAGCTCGGAGTCTCCGACTGGCACGAGGTCACCCAGGAGGCCATCGACGCGTTCGCCGACGCCACGGGCGACCACCAGTGGATCCACGTCGACCCGGAGCGCGCAAGCGCGACGCCGTTCGGCGGCACGATCGCCCACGGCCTCTACACGCTGAGCCTGGGCCCGCAGTTCTCCTACGCCATGTTCACCGTCGACGGGGTCGCGTTCGGCCTCAACTACGGCTACGAGAAGGTCCGCTTCCCGGCGCCGCTGCCGGTCGGCTCGAAGGTCCGGATGCGCGCGACGCTCTCCGAGGCCCACGACGTGCCCGGCGGCGTGCAGTTCACCGTGACGCAGACGTTCGAGCGCGAGGGCGGCGACAAGCCGGTCTGCGTCGCCGAGTCGCTGGCCCGCGTCTACGGCGGCTGATGGCTCTCCCGTCGGCCACCACGTCGACGCGCGCGTCCCGCGTCTACGGCGGCTGAGGCGCGGCGCGGCGTGGACGTCGGCTCGCCCTTCCATCCGCTCGGCGCGCCGGTCGTGCTCCCGCGCGGGCCGCACGGGCTGGACCGCGAGGTCGTCCTGGCCTCCCAGCGCGGCCGGCTGCTGACCGCGTTCGTGGCCCAGGCGGCAGACCGCGGGGTGAGCGCGGTGACGATCAGCGACATCGTCCGCGTGGCCGGCACCGCCAAGCGCACGTTCTACGAGCACTTCCGCGACAAGGACGACTGCTTCCTGCAGGCCTTCGACGTGGCGTCGGAGATCGTCGTCGGCGCGCTGGTCGACGCGGTCGCCGCCGAGCCCGATCCCGTGCGGCGGATCGAGTGCGGCGTGCGCGCCTACCTCGCTTCGCTCGTCGCCCATCCGGAGTTCGCACGCCTGTTCCTCACGCACATGCGTGCCGCGTCGCCGGAGCTGGCCGACCGCTACGCCGAGTGGGTCGAGATGCTCGCGGGCGCGCTCGTGCAGTGGCGTCGCGAGTCGCGCGAGACGCGGCCCGACGTGCCGGAGCTCACGCGCCTGCAGGCGCTGGCCGCGATCGCCGGGGTCAACGAGATCGTCGGCCTGACGCTGCACGCCGACGGCGTGCAGGGCATCGGCGGGGTGACCGAGGAGCTGGTCGCGCTGACCGTGACGTTCCTGACGGCCGACGTGTCGGGGCGGCCGGCGGGCTGAGGCCGGCGCTCAGGCCCGGGCGAGCGCGAGCGTCGGCACGCCGTGCTCGCGCGTGTGGTCGAGCTCGAAGTACGGGCGCGCCTCGAAGTCGCCGAGGCGGCGGACGAGCGTGCCGGGGAAGCGGTCGCGGCGCGTGAGGTACAGCCGCACGTCGGCGTTGTAGATCCGGCGCGCGGCCTGGATCTCGTCCTCGATGTCGCCCAGCCGCGCCTGCAGGTCGACGAACTCGGCGGCCGCGGCGAGGCCGGGGTGGCGCTCGGCCAGCGCCCCGACGGCGGCGATCCCGGCCACGAGCCGGCGTTCGGCGTCGGCGCGCTGGAACGGCGTGTTGGCCGCGTCGGCCTGCTGGCGCGCGGCGGCGATGCGCGCCAGCGTCTCGGCCTCGCCGCCGGTCTCGGCCTGCACGGCCGCCACCAGCGCCGGAAGCAGGTCGTGGCGGCGCTGCAGCTGGACGTCGATCGCCGCCCACGTGCCGTCGACGGCGTTGCGGGCCGCGGTCAGGCCGCGCCAGGCCGCCACCGCCCACAGGGCGGCGAGGGCGAGCACCGTCAGGGCGAGCGAGACGCCGGTCATACCCTCGCGATCGGCCCTGATCGCCCGGTCCTGAGCCTCCGGGGCGCGAACTCAGCGAACGTTGACCGTGGGCCCGGCGACGTCGCCGAGCGAAACGCGGTAGGCGCCCGGCCCCGGCAGCGAGGCCGCGTAGCTCCCATAGCGGCGCACGGTCGTGGTGCCGACGGTGCGCCAGCGCCCGGCGTCGCGGCGCTGGACCTTCAGCGTCCGGCCGCGCGTGGCGGGCCGGATCGAGCCGGTGAGGACCTTCTTGGGCAGGCGCGCGATCGACGCGGCCTGGCCGCCGGTTGTGTCGACGCCGGCGGGCAGCGCGGTCCCGCCGCTGCCGCC
>JAOPZP010000094.1 GCA_025964055.1 Conexibacter sp. | reverse complement strand
GATCGGCGTCCGGCGGGCGCTCGCGACGCCCGGCGTCGCGCCCGCCGGCGATCGACGCGCGGCGGTCGTCGATCGCAGGCTGGGCAGACGGCCGTTGCGAAACAGCGGCGCGAGGCTGCCGTGGCCGGCGTCCCGGGCGGCGCCCAAGTGCGCCAGCCCGAAGGTCGTCTCGATCGACGAGAGCACGCCGTAGTGGTCGACCGCCTGCGTCGTTCGCGCCCCCGCGCGCACGTCGGGCCCGGCGACGACCGTCGCGATGCGGCCGCCGTGCGAGCCCCCGCAGCAGCCGGCGTCCGTGCTGCCCTCGTCGTAGGTGATCACCAGGTAGCCGTGCGGGCCGAGCGCGGGCAGCAGCCCCGGCACGATGCCGCGCAGGAAGCGGTCGCCGGTGCTGACGGGGCAGTCGTGGGTGTCGTTGCACAGGTCCGGTGCGATGAAGACGAAGTCGGCCAGACGGTGGCGACGGATGTCGCCGGCCAGCCGCGTCAGCGGGACGCGGCGGGCACAGCGCTTCGGGTTGGCGGCGATCGCGTCGTCGTAGGCGAACGGATCGTGCTTCTTGGCGTAGCGCCCCGCGTAGGCCGGCCGCGCGCACGGCGCGGGCAGCCCCTCCAGATAGGCGCCCCAGCTCAACGAGGCCTGGTCGAGCTGGCCGGCGATGTTCGGCGCGTTGGCCGAGCAGTCGGTGCAGTCGTCGGTGATGCCCTGCGTCGAGCCGCTGATCAAGGCGATGTAGTTGGGAAGCGACGGATGCGCGACGCCGAAGCTGTCGGGCGCGGAGCCGTAGCGCCGTGCCAGGCGCGTGAGGTACGGGGCGTCCGGGGAGCCGATGACCTGCTGCTGCTCCTTGTTCTCCATGACGATCACGACGACGTGCGACTTCTTGGCCACCTTTCCCGGATGCACGACGGGCGTCGTCGATGCCTGCCCCTCGAGCGGCGTGCTGGCGCCGCAGGCGGCGCCGAGCGCAGCGATCAGCCCCACGGCCAGGGCCAGGAGGGGCCGGCCTCTCCTCGCCGCACGCGGCTCGTGTCTCGCCGACGGACGCACGCTGCGCATGGCTCGGCATGGTGCCCCGTCTGCGCGCGGCGCGCAATCGCGCGTGTCGCGAGCGGTCTGTTCACCGATCGCCGGCGCTGGTTTACTCGTCCACGATGGACGATCTCGGCGAGTTCATCAGCGCCGCTCGTGGCGACGTCGACGCTGACCTGCTGCTGCGCGGCGGCCGCGTGGTCAACGTGTTCACCCACGAGATCATCGAGACCGCGGTCGCGCTGCGCGCCGGCCGGATCGTCGGGCTCGGCGACCGCCCGGCGCGCGAGATCATCGATCTCGACGGCCGCTACGTGTGCCCCGGGCTGATCGACGCGCACGTGCACATCGAGATCTCGATGCTGCCGCCGCATCGCTTCGCCGACGCGATCCTGCCGCACGGCGTCACGTGCGTGGTCTGAGATCCGCACGATATCGCCAACGTCCTGGGGCTCGACGGCGTTCGCTACATGCTCGAGGTCAGCGAGTGACTGGATCTCTCGGTGCTGGTGATGGCGCCGTCGTGCGTGCCGACGTCGTCGATGGAGACCTCGGGCGCGGAACTCGGCGCGCACGATCTCGTCGCGCTGCGGGATCACCCGCGGGTGCTCGGCCTGGCCGAGGTGATGAACTTCCCCGGGGTCCTGGCCGGCAGCGACGACGTGCTCGACAAGCTGCGCGAGTTCGACGGGCGCCCGCTGGACGGGCATGTGCCCGGCCTCAGCGGTCCGGACCTCCAGGCCTACGCCGGCGCCGGCATCTCGAGCGACCACGAGTCGGTCACCGCCGACGAGGCGCGCGAGAAGCTGCGGCTCGGCATGACGGTGTTCCTGCGGGAGGCATCCAACGCCCGCAACCTGATCGATCTGCTGCCGGCCGTGGACGAGCACACCGCCCGCCGGTGCGCGTTCGCGACGGACGACCGCGTCCCCGGGGAGCTGCTGCGGGACGGATCGGTCGACGCGCTCGTGCGTCTGGCCGTCCGCGGCGGCCTCGACCCGATCACCGCGATCACCATGGCGACGCTCAATCCGGCCGAGCACTACGGACTGCGCGACCGCGGGGCCGTGGCGCCCGGGCGGCGCGCCGACCTGTTCGTGACGTCGGATCTGCGCGAGCTCCCCATCGAGCTCGTGGTCGCCGCCGGCCGGGTCGTCGCCCGCGACGGGCGGCGGCTGCGCGACAGCGTCGCGGCTCCGGCGATGCTGCCGGAGACCTTCGACGTCGCGTGGCCGGCGAACCTGCGCCTGCCCGCTCGGGGGCGCCGGGCCCGCGTCATCGGCATCGTCGAGGACCAGCTGCTCACCACGTCGCACGTCGAGGCGGCACGCGTGGAGGACGGCGTGGCGGTCGCCGATCCCGACCGCGACCTGCTCCGCCTGAGCGTGATCGAGCGCCACCGGGCAACCGGCAACGTCGGCATGGGCTTCGTGCGCGGCTTCGGCCTGCGGCGCGGCGCGATGGCCTCGAGCGTCGCCAACGACTGCCACAACCTCGTCGTCGTCGCGGCCGACGACGACGACGGCCTGATCGCGGCGCGCGCGGTCGCCGCCATGGGCGGGGGCATCGCGGTGGTCGCCGGCGGCGAGCTGCAGGCGGCGCTCGCGCTGCCGATCGCCGGGCTCATGGCCGACCGGCCACCGGAGGTCGTGGCCGACGAGCTCGACGCCGTGACCGCCGCGGTCCGGGAGCTCGGCTGCGCCGTGCCGGCGCCCTTCATGGCGATGAGCTTCCTCGCGCTGCCGGTCATCCCGCACCTCAAGCTGACCGACCGCGGCCTCGTGGACGTCGACGCGTTCGCCTTCACCGACGTCTTCGTCGACGAGCGCCCGCAGCCCGTCGCGTAGCCCGGTCGTCACGCCAGCCCTTCGACCTCGTGATGCTGCGCGTCGAGGTCGGTCGCCGGCGGCCTCGGCGTGCCCGCGGCGAGCGGGATCTCGGCGCGGATGTGCGTCCCCTCTCCCGGCGGGCTCGTCACCACCAGCGTGCCGTCGAGCGCGGCAAGGCGGTCGACGAGTCCGGCCAGGCCGGTGCCGGCCGCGGTGCGCGCGCCGCCGATGCCGTCGTCGGCGACCGTCAGGACCAGATGGCTCGCCGTCCGCGTCGTCGTCACGCGGGCGGTCGACGCGCGCGCGTACTTGGCGACGTTGGTGAGCGCCTCCGCCGCGACGAAGTACGCGGCCAGCTCCACGGCGTCCGGATAGCGCTCGTCGACGACCTCGACCACCACGGGCACCGGCGCCCGAGCCGTCAGGCTCTGCACCGCGGCGGCGAGGCCGCTCCGGGTCAGCACCGCGGGATGGAGGCCGTGCGCCAGCTCGCGCAGCTCGTCGATCGCCGAGCGCGCGTCAGCGAGGGCCTCGTCGACCAAGGCACTCGCCTCGCCGGGGATCTCCCCATGTCCTTGGGCGAGCTGCAGCGCCACCACGACGCGCACGAGACCCGCCTGGGCACCGTCGTGGAGATCGCGGACCACACGGCGCCGCTGCTCGTCGGCGGCCTCGACGATCCGGGTGCGCGACGCGCGGACCTCGGCGAGACGCGCGCGCTCGACCTCGAGCCGCCGGCGCTCGTCCTCGGCCTGCACGCTTGCGGTCAGGTCGTGGAACGTCATCGCGGTCCCCATCCGGCCGTCGATCTCGATCTGGACGCAGTGGATCGAGATCGGGACCATGCTCCCGTCCTTGCGGACCCACCAGTCGCGCTCCATGCGGATGGGCTCGCCGCGCCGGGTGGCGTGCGTGATCGGGCAGTCCTCCGACGGATAGGGCGACCCGTCGGGGTGCTTCCAGTGGACGGTGTCGTGGCTCGGACGGCCGAGCAGCTCGTCGTCGCTGTCGTAGCCCAGCGTCCGGACGGCCGCGTCGTTGACGAAGGCGATCCGGTCGTCCCCGTCCACCAGCCACAACGGGATCTCGCCGCTGATGACGAGCGCCTCCTGCACGTCACCGGCGCTCCAGCGGCGCCGCCGCGGCCGGTCCGACCTGATGACTCGATCACCCATTCGCCGGCCGAGTAAACCACCGCCGCCCGCGATGCGGAAGGCGTCAGC